>CANQEB010000043.1 GCA_947594085.1 uncultured Lachnospiraceae bacterium
GCTTAATCGGGCACGCAGCGGTGCATAAGTTCGCTCGCGCTCACTAAGCACCGGCGGCCCTCAATGATCTGCCCTGACATTGCAAACCCTTGCCGGGCGTCCGGCTTGTTAATGTACGTTAAACACGAATTCCACTGTATCCTGGAGGGAGAGACTATGAAAATCTTCACAGATGCCCCGGAGGGCATGACGGTCGTACAAAACGCATTCATCGACCGTTTTATGCCGCATGCGAACGGAGAATTTGTCAAAGTATATCTGTATCTGCTCAGATGCGCCGACACGGGGCAGGAGCTCTCGCTCGCCTCAATCGCAGACGTCTTTGACCACACAGAAAAAGACATACGCCGCGCGCTTACATACTGGGAAAAGCAGCAGCTTCTGAAACTCAAGCTCTCATCCGATGGCACCATTTTGTCTGCGATCTTCCTCACTCCTCCTTCCGAAGAGCGGGCAACCTATGTCCCGGCGGGTTCTACACGCCTGTCCGGGCAGAATCAGGCTTCCGCAGGTATTGTCAAGACAATACCCAATGCGGACAAGCTTTCTTCTGCAGCAAAGACACAGGATATGCCCACCCGGGCACGCATCAAAGCGCTATCCGAGCAGGAAGAAATTCGCCAGCTGTTCTTTATTGCGGAACAGTATTTGCAGCGTGCATTGTCCTCCGCGGAGCAGGGCGACCTCATCTATTATTATGATACGCTTCACTTCTCGCCGGATCTGATCGAATACCTGCTCGAGTACTGTATCTCGAAGGATTCGACGAGCCGGCATTACATGCGGAAGGTCGCACTCGGTTGGGCGGAGGCCGGCATCTCGACTGTGGCCCAAGCCAAGCAGGAAACGAATCTCTACAACAAAAATTACTATACCATCCTCAATACCTTCGGCATCAAGGGCCGGGCACCGGCGACACCGGAGCAGGAAATGATGTCGCGCTGGTTTCATGAGCTTGGTTTTTCTATCGATCTTGTGCTGGAGGCATGCAGACGCACAATTCGTCAGATTCACCAGCCTAGCTTTGAGTACGCGGACAGTATTCTCACCAATTGGCATGAGCTCGGCGTAAAATCAATGGCCGATGTGGTTCACCTCGACGCACAGCACAAGCAAGAGCAGGCGAAGCCGGCAGACAGGCAGACATCCTCGGCTGGTTCCAACCGTTTCAACAATTTCTCTTCAAGAAAATATGACTATAGCCAGCTCGAAAAAAAGCTGCTCAACCCCTGACCTTTGCACCTGCCGATTTTTATAATCATTGACGGCAGGGCAACACCGAACATGGAGAAAAATTATGGGACTGACAAATACACAGTACAACACAATCATGCGGGATTATCAGAAGCAACAGATCAGAAATCAGCGTGAGCTTACCGCGCGTATCGAGGAAGTTTATGGACGTTTTCCAGAATTATCGGAGCTTGACGCCCATATCGCCTCCGCCAGCACTGCATGTGCCCGCCAGCTCTTGTCTGATCACTCTGGCTCCCTGGATGACCTGCGCGCGGATATTTCCCGGTGCTCCGCAAAAAAGGCCGCGATCCTGAGGGACGCCGGGTATCCAGCCGACTATCTCTCGCCGAAGTATCGCTGCCCCGACTGTCAGGACACCGGCTACATCGGCACCGAACGCTGCCACTGCTTCAAGCAGGCCGCCATCGAACTCTTGTACACACAATCTAATCTCCGCGAAGTATTGAAAGAAGAGAACTTTTCCAATTTTTCCCTGGATTATTATTCCAGGGAGATCACCGATCCGCTTACCGGGCTCTCCTCTTTTCAGACAGCTGCACGTGCGTTGGAGGAATGCAAGCATTTTGTCCAGGACTTTGATCAGGTATTTAAAAATATCTTTCTCTATGGAAACACGGGGCTCGGCAAGACGTTTCTCGCGCACTGTATCGCAAAGGAGCTGATGGAGAGTGCCCATTCCGTGGTCTATTTCTCCTCTTTCGGCCTGTTTGAGCTCTTCGCCGACACCGCATTCCGGAGAAAAGACAGCGAGGAGCAGCCCATCATGGAAGAGCATATTTTTGACTGCGATTTTCTCATCATCGATGATCTCGGCACAGAATTTGTGAATTCTTTTGTCTGCTCCGAGCTGTTTCATGTGCTCAATGAGCGGATTCAGAACAAAAAGAGCACTCTGATCTCGACCAACCTCCCGCTGGAGACCTTTGCCAGCACATACTCAGAGCGCGTTTTTTCACGTATTTCCAGCAATTATATCATGCTTCGGATGATCGGCGATGATATACGCTTGCAGAAAAAATTTTCATCAGGAAGGTCTTGACCGACATTCCAAAAGAGTATATGATTCATACAACAGAGAGGAGCATACCGATGGAATTTCAATCTGCCAACGAAAGAAATCTTGAGACAATACCGGTCGGAGAGCTTGGTATTATTGCGCTGAAAAGCTGTGAGACGCTCGGAAAGAAAATTGACGCCTATATCGTTCAATGGCGCAAGGAGCGTGAGCATGAGCATCTGGGAAGTCCGCTTTTGCAGACATACTCCAGAGAATCCTACCTCGTCGACACCAAGGTGCCTCGTTTCGGCTCCGGTGAAGCGAAGGGAATCATCAATGATTCCGTCCGGGGCGACGACCTTTATATTCTCGTAGATATCTGCAATTACAGCCTTACCTACTCGCTGTGCGGACACACAAACCACATGTCTCCGGATGATCATTTTCAGGATCTGAAGCGCATTATCGCGGCTGTTGGCGGAAAGGCACGCCGCATCAATGTCATTATGCCATTCCTTTACGAAAGCCGCCAGCATCGCCGTACTGGCCGTGAGTCACTCGACTGCGCGCTTGCGCTCCAGGAGCTCGCCAAAATGGGAGTCGACAATATCATCACCTTCGACGCACATGATCCGCGGGTTCAGAATGCAATCCCGCTGCACGGCTTCGAGACAGTGCAGCCGATCTATCAGTTCATCAAGGGATTGTACAAAGCCGCCCCGGATCTCAAGGTTGACCCGGAGCACCTGATGATCATAAGCCCGGATGAAGGCGCCGCCGGCCGCGCAATCTACATGGCAAACCTGCTGGGTGTAGATATGGGCATGTTTTACAAGAGACGCGATTACGCGCACATTGTGGACGGCCGCAATCCGATCGTGGCACATGAATTCCTGGGATCTGATGTCAGCGGCAAGGACGTCGTAATCCTCGATGATATGATCTCCTCCGGCGACAGCATGATCGATGTTGCCACAGAATTGAAGAAACGCAATGCGTCCAGAATTTTTATCTGCTCGACGTTCGGACTGTTCACGAACGGTCTCGATAAATTTGATCGCGCTCACGAGCAAGGTCTGTTTTACGCTATGCTGACGACAAACCTGGTCTATCAGCCCCCGGAGCTTTTGCAGAAGCCATACTACACCGGCTGCGATCTCAGCAAGTACATCGCCCTGCTCATTGACACCTTAAATCACGACGGCTCGGTGAGCGATCTGCTCAATCCGGTTGACCGGATCAACGCGTTTTTGGCAAAACACAGGAAATAAACGGTCAAAGGCTTCCGGCCTGGCCGATCGCGCTCTCCTCTCGCAGCAATGCGATCTCTTCCGCATAGCCGGGAAGCTCGTTTGGCGTTTCGAGGCAGAATGGCAGTTCCGAAAGGAGCGGATGGTGCACGACTCTGCGAAGCGCTTCTAGTCCAAGAAAGCCTTTGCCGATTTTTTCGTGTCGATCCTTGTGACTGCCAAACGGGTTCTTTGAATCGTTGACGTGAACGGCGCGCAGGCGCTCCAACCCGATTGTGCAATCAAATTCTGCAAGTACATCGTCCAGATGGTTGACGATATCGTAACCTGCATCATAGACATGACATGTATCCAGACAGACGCCCAATTTTTCCTTTAATTCTACACGCTCAATAATGGCAGCCAGCTCTTCAAAGCATCCTCCGACCTCAGATCCCTTCCCGGCCATCGTCTCAAGCAGAACGGTCGTGTGAAGAGTCGGCGTCAGAATCTGATTCAACTGCTCTGCGATCAGTTCTATTCCTCGCTCCGTCCCCTGTCCCACATGACTTCCCGGGTGAAAATTGTAGAGAGCTTCCGGCAAATATTCTAATCTCTGTAGATCGTCGCGCAGCGTCTGACGCGCAAACTCGCGCACATGTTCATCCGCAGAGCAAGCGTTCAACGTATATGGCGCGTGCGCTACAATCGTCCTGATTCCCTTCTCCCTCGCCAGGGCACGATACGCTTCCACGTCCTGCAAATCCAATTCCTTTGCCTTGCTGCCACGCGGATTTCTCGTGAAAAACTGAAAGGTATTCGCTCCAATCGAGAGGGCTTCCTGCCCCATATGTAAAAATCCCTTCGCGGATGATAGATGACAGCCTATCTTAAGCATCTCATTCCTCCTGTTCCTGCTTGTCTTCTGCGAAAGACCATACAAATTCTCTCATATAAGCCTGTATCACATCGCAATCACTGAATTTTCTCCAGGATCTCTCGCTCGCGCTTCTGGCACGTGAAAAGGATCACTTGCCGGCCACTGTTTTTTAACCAGCGAAGCGCCATCTCCAATCGCTCATCGTCATACAGGGCAAATGGTTCGTCGAGGAGGATCGGAAGACGATTCTCCCCGCAGAGCAATTCGGCCGAAGCCATACGCAGTGCAAAATAAATCTGCTGCAGGGTCCCGCCACTGACCTGATGCAGCCCGAGCACGCGCGACGAGGTATGAATTCGCACCTCTGCCGTCTCATCCAACAAAATCCGGCGGTAACGCCCTCCCGTAAGGTCCGAAAGAATCTCGGAAGCCCGTTCATTCAGCTGCCGCCCCGACTGCATATAAATGCCGGAGGACAAATCGCAGATCCGATCGATCGCCAGCGTAAGAGCTGCAATCTCCATATCTGCGTCCTCCAACCGGACATGGCTCTGGTACAGCGTTTCCAATTCATTCTGAAGCTTCTGATACGCTTCCTCACGTCTGCGGATTTCCACCGTGAGATAATGGCTGCTTCGCTCCCGCTGGCCGTCATCCCTCTCCTGATCCGGCTCTTCTTTCGGCTCCTCCTCCGATTGAAACATCCATTTCACCGGGACGATCAGCGCCAGGAAAAAGACACCGCAAATTCCCAGAAAAATCCTGACCTTTGCATCCTTCAAAAAATATGCCGCTACAAGGCAGAGTACTCCTGTGAGAAGAAGCAGCAGCCGGATCACCCAACGGCTTCTCCGATAGAACGATTTGTCTTCTTCCTTCGCTTCTTCTGCATGCGCAGAAGCTCCCCGAGGCCCATAGCCTCCCTGCACTGCAGCCTGGCCTCCCATTCCATAAGGGCTACTCATTCGTCCATCCTGATCACCGCTTTTGGGACCGCTGTTATTCGCCATCGGCTTTCCGGTCTGTCTTTTCAGCAAGCTGATTTCGGCGCGCAACGCCTCCGCCTTTGCCTGCTTTTCTGCGATTTTGGCCTCCATCGCCTCATCGTCTTTTTTCTTCCGCTGCTCTAACTGTTTCTTGCGTCTACGCAGATTCTGCAGCGCGCGGGACACATCCATCTGCCCGTCCGAAGTACTCTCGCTGTTGACCATATAGCGCCGTAGCTCCTGTACAAGGGCTTCCCCTGTATCCGCCCCAGACTGGGGAATACATAGTGTGTTGACAAAAGCTGCCTCCCCTATGCCTCCGAGCAGGACGTCCATCGCCTGCTCCGGCTGCGGGGATTCCCAGAGCGTCGTCTCACATGTCACCTTGAGCGGTTCCGTACTATGGTCAAAGCAGCGGTCGATCCGATAGATTTGCCCTCTGCTCTCGATCTTCATACTTCCAAGAAAAGCTCCCGGCGCATCCCACGGCTGGCGAATCTGATACTCGTCGTTTCTGGCTGCTTTTCCGCGCGCGCGAGAAAGCCCAAACAGCATTGCGCAAATGAAGGAATGCATCGTCGTCTTTCCGGTCTCATTGCCCCCGTAAATGATATTTAGTCCAGGTTTGAACGAAATTCTATAATTTTCAAATTTTCCATAGTGCTGTAAAAAGAGCTCCCGTATCTCCATCCCAATCTCCTACGCAGATCCTCTGTCAATCCTTTCGACGCTATCTACCGCCCGGCATCGAGTCCGAACTGTACAGCAACGCCTCCAGCCCATAGCGAAGCGCCTTCTCCTCGATCAGCCCTCGCGGACTGTCCCCGAAACTCTCGATATAGTTTCCGACCAGCTGCCCACGGTACTGCCTCCGCAATTCTTCCAAATGAAATGCCGGAACCGTCCGATCTGTGATCTCCAAAATCCGCCCGCACTTCATATACTCACGGATATCCGGCTGAAACTGCGGATGATGCTCGCCGGTCAGCGTGATTCGGTACATGTGCTGTGTCCCGCAACGGTGGATCAATTCCGAAAGCTTTTCCCGCACCGAGTAGGTCGTGTCCGCCTCCGTGACTACAAGCTCTTCCTGCCGGTACTGGCGTGAGGCGCTCTCCACAAAGGAGAGATTTACATTGTGCTTATGTACTTCCCCGATCACATAGCCATGCGGTCCCGGATCATTGCAGTCGATCGGCTCAAGCGCACCTGCATACATCGCAAGATTGCGGATATACACCTGCGGCCTGTGAATATGCCCAAGCGCAATATAGTCAAACCCCGCCGCGGCAAGGCGCTCCCGGCTCATCGGAATATGCTCCGCATCGCCGCCGTGCGCCAGCAAAATCTTAAAATAATCTCCCTCTTCCGCATGCAGCGTGTCGTATTTTGGCTCCGGAATCTCCTGCCTGTGATAACTCAGCCCGTATATCTCCGTGCGCAGTCCCGGAAGACGGACACGCTCGCATTCCGGCGAAAACAGCCCGATCACATTTTCATTCCACGGAAAGGTGAGATAAGGAGAACCGGGTCTCAGATAATCATGATTTCCCGCGATCAATGCCACAACCGTCTGCTGCAAAGTCGAGAACAGATAATTCACCTCGCGGAGCTCCGAGATCTCCGGCTGACGGTGAAACAAATCCCCCGCGATCAGCAATAAATCAACCTTCTTCTCATTCGCATCCACGATACAGCGCCGAAAGCTCTCCCACAGCTCACGGCCGCGATCCTTGGCCCACAGAAAACCGTGATCCGGCGCGGCGCCAAGGTGTACGTCTGCAATGTGCATAAAACGCATATTGGCCTCCACCGTTCAACCATGCCACGCACAGTTGAATAATTGTTATTTTTTGTCCGTTTTATTCAGTATATCATAGATTTTTATGTACAACCATGTTATAATTTCAATTATTAATATAAATTTCGATCAAAGGAGGTACTTATGAGCAAAATACTTCAGGAATTCAAAACGTTTGTGATGCGTGGAAATGTCATCGACATGGCTGTCGGCGTTGTGGTCGGCGGTGCATTCAGCAACATTGTCAATTCACTGGTGAATGACATCGTGATGCCCGTCGTCTCTCTCGTCACAGGCAAGATCAATTTCGCGGACATGATGATCTCTCTTGATGGCAAGAAATACGCATCCCTGGCGGCGGCACAGGAGGTCGGGGCGCCAGTGATCGCATACGGCAATTTCATCCAGATCATTGTGCAATTCCTTCTGACTGCTTTCGTGATTTTTATGGTCATCAAGGGAATCAACAGGCTGCACAAGCCGGAGCCGGAGGTTGCTCCTACGACGAAGATTTGCCCCTTCTGCAAATCTGAGATTCACATTGAGGCGGTCAAGTGCCCGCACTGTGCATCTGAGCAGCCGGAGTAATGCACGGATCGGAAATGATCCATCCTGGCGGACCCTTTGTCCGGGTCCTCCATCTTTGTACATAAGAAGTGCGTCCCGAAAGATCTTATCGATCCCTTGGGACGCATTTTCACTGTACCATATCTCTTGCCCTGTTCGAATACTCCCGGCCATTTCGGATATTCGACATCAGTCGCCCTCTTTGGCTTCTCTAGCTTTCCTCCGTGCCTTCCTCTGTTCTTGATATTCTCATATCTGCGACTTCGTAGGATGCTTCCATCATGCCTCCATGGTAATGCTTCAGATAATTCTCCATGATACGGCTCATTACCGTCTTGATATTGTTTTCCCCGACATTCGCAAACACGACGAGGAACTGCAATCCGCTGTACCGCGAGCAGATGTCTGTGCTTCGAATTGTCGAGCGGATCGCCTGCTCCATGCAGGCCATCGCCCGCTCTTGTTCGTCCACCGTCACCGCCGTGCGAGACTCAAGCGTGACAAGCGCAAGATTGAATTCATATCCATATCGCTTTTCCAGATTCTTTATGTACTTATATAATTTTGTAAACACAGGATAGCCCACATCGAGGGCACCCTGATAATTGCCACTGTTCTTAAGACGTTGAATCAGGCGATTCATATCCACTTTGGAATTCTCGCCCATGCGCTCACTCTTTCTGTGGTAAACGTAGTATCCGGATTTTCCGTTCTGCTTGACGTAATAGAGCGCCTTGTCCGCTTTCTTCAGAACATTCGCGTAATCGTCTTCCCTCTTGCACGCGCAGATACCGACAGACAAGGATACAGCCTGCATCAGCACGTCCGTCTCTTTTTTCTTCTCAAAAGTCTCCATCAGCTCATTCACGATCTCGACCGCGCGTGCCTTGTCCGCGTCCGGGATAAACATATGGAACTCGTCCCCGCCCGATCTGCACAGGATACTCTGATCCTCATATTTTTTCAGGATGTCCCCCGTCTCCTTAAGTACGTGATCTCCGGCCAGATACCCCTTCGCGTCATTGAGCTTTTTCAGATTGTCGATATCAAAGATGCACAGACAACCGTTCTTATCTTTAATCGCCTCGCTGATCTTCTGTTCCCCTTCATAGCGCAGCATCAATCCCGTCAGGGCATCTTGCTCCTTCGTTCCTTCCCTCTTCACAGTCTCCATGACCTGCTTCAGGATCTGATTCGCCCGCTCAACATCAATCCTCTCGATTTTGCTGTCCTCCTCGCGGAGCTTCCCTTCGTCGAACAAGCGCAGGAATACATCCGTGAAATCAGGATCAAACTGTGTACCTCTTCCCTTCACAAGCTCATCCCGAATCTTTTCATCCGGAAGGCTATCGCGATACACTCTCTTAGAGCTCATCGCGTCATAGGCATCTGCGATACAGACAATGCGGGCGATCTCCGGAATCGCCTTGCCCTTGAGTCCGTCCGGATATCCCTTACCGTCATACCGCTCGTGATGGGAGCGCGCTGCCTCCCTGATCCCCGGAAGCACAGCAATATTAGCCAGAATATCACCGCCCACCGCCGCATGCGACTTGATGATCTCATACTCGATATCCGTAAGCCTGTCCGGTTTGTTCAAAACGGAATCCGGGATACTGATCTTTCCGATATCATGCAGCAGAGCAACGTGGCGCAGATTGTTCAGCTCCTCCTCAGAATATCCCAGCTCCTGCGCAAGGCGCACCGCATACCGGGCCACACGCGTAGAATGGCCCTTCGTATAGCGATCCTTCGCATCGATCGTGTCCGCCAACGCACGCACAATCTGGATCGACATCTGCTCTACTTTTCTGCTACGTTCCTCCGCCTTGCTTGTCTGAATCGCCACTTCGTGCTCGAGGTGTTCCTCATAATGATAGCTGTCCGTGACATCCTTAAACAGACACAGATAGATCTTCCTGTCCTTTTTCGGCTGCATCTCCTGGCGCACCGGTTTGTAAACCCGGTCACCCTTGAACAGATACTCCTGCGCAAACACCTCCTTCTTCACCTCGGGCACAAGCTCAGTTCCCAGTTTGTTCCGGTAGAGTACCTGATATTCCTGATCAAGGATGATCAGGCCCTCATTCAGCTGATTCATGGAATGTTCCTTTGCCTCAACGACCATGTCCAGGAAATCGTAGCGCGACATGCCCCAGAGGAGCAGAAGCGAAGCGATCGCGTAAGCCAACGCCGTCGTGTCATATCCCCTCGTAATACCTGCTACGACAGGACCGAGCCCTGCCGCGGCAATCAAAAGTGTCGCAAGCATTCCGATGATCTGATGCTTCCTGTGCACATTGAGCTCACCGCGGTACTTCTTGAGAAGGCACACACCGGCAACGCAAAAGTACACAATAACAACTCCGAGGAACACATAGTACATCGGCCCATGTCCTATCACGAGATGCGGGAAGAACCCCTCATTCGTGAAATCAATATCCGTATAAAATAGCTTGTGGTGTTCACAGGACAGGACAAGTCCCCAGACTGCAAAATGGAAAAAAGCCAGAACAGAATAGAGTACATTTGAAAAATGAATGCCGCAGTAATTCATGACAAACGCCAGAATCAAAAGCGGTAAAAAGGACTTCCCAAGATAAGATATCTTCGTCCCGACTAAGGCCGCTTCTTTGGTAGATGATACAATCTCAACGAAATAACCGGCGTTATTGACCCATGCCGCAAGCATCAGCAGCAACAGAATCATCCGATGCCGTGAATACGCATGGTTAAAAGTATATAGGAACTCGATAAAGACGATGACCGTTGTCAGTCCCTGCAACCCCAGAAGAAAATAATACATACCTGATTCCTCCGCCGAAGATATACCGTCTTCCTCTCAATCAATTGAGCAATAATATATTTTAATATTACACTTTATTTCTATAATTCAAGCATAACAATTCATCCTACACCGCTTTTTGTCGAAACAGGCTTTACGCTTATAGAAAAAACAGGCGGTTCGCACCACCCGTTCCACTCTCCATTTCGTCTTATTTGATCCCTGGCGCCTTTTTCGTATGGTACTGTAGTTGTCTGCCCGGTCGAACTTACATTGCAAAGTTTACAGAGCTCATGTTGCTGCCTTCTTCTGTCTCGGCCGTCACGTTGTTTACGCCCGTCTCGTCGATGCTAAGCACTTCCTGTGTCTCTACCGTGCTGTCGATCTGGACCGTCTTGAACTCCACCTGTACGTTTACGCTGCCGTCTGCAAGCTCTACTTCGCTTCCGTCTACCGTGAAGGTCACATCGTAGAAGATGTACTGTGCGTCCTCGCCTGCCTCGGTGCTCGCTGCTGCCGCTGCCTTCGCTGCCTCGTACTCTGCGCTGCCTTCCTCGAGCTTTCTCACCTGCATCTCGATGTTCTCCGGAAGCTCTGCCACTGCCTGTGCCGTGATAACTACTTCGCCATTCTCGAAGTGGAAGCTCTGTGCCTCGGTGCTCTCCTCGATCTCTGCTACTGCGTTTGCATCGGTCTCGGCTGCCTCTGCCGCCTGTGCTACTTCTTCCGGAACATCTGCCGTCTCGATTGCCTCGAATCCGAGAACCTCGATCTCTACTACCGGTGCTTCCTCAACTGCTGTGGTCTCCTCTACTGCCTCAAAGGACTCCTCGATGATGAGGTCTTCTTCTGCCATCGCCGGTGCGCTTACCATAAATGCTGCCATCGCTGCTGCCAGAACCATTTTCTTTACGGTCGCCTTCATCATTTTGTTGTCCTCCTTTTTCTTTTCTATCTATATTTTCGAAATCGTTTTCGTCTTTGTTGAGATCAGTATAGCATGAGAACTCTTTCGCAAATTATTTCGTCTACACTTTTTTCTGCTTTTTTTCAAAAAAAAAGAAAGAATTTTTTTCAGGTTGAAAAAACCATCAAAAAAAGACGCCCAAACCGGCGTCTTTCTTGTTTTTCAGAAAAATTTCTCAGGTGGCTTAACGTCATAAAACTGCTTACCTACATGATGAAGGCAACCTGCAGAAGCTTCTCCCAGATCGGCATCGGAAAGCTCTCCCGCCACACCGTTTGAACATTTCTGCGGCTCCTCCGTCTGTGCAAGCGCCTGCTCCAGATCCGCGATGATGTCCTTCACGTTCTCAATGCCGACGGAGAGTCGGATGAGCCCTGGGGAAATCCCGGCCTCGGCGAGCTGCTGATCCGTCATCTGGCGGTGCGTATGGCTCGCCGGGTGCAGAACGCAGGTCTTCGCGTCCGCGACGTGCGTCACGATCGACGCGAGCTTCAGGGAATCCATGAAGCGCACCGCCGGCTCTCTGCCGCCCTTGAGCTCGAACGAGATCACGCCGCAGGTGCCCTTCGGCATATACTTCTGCGCGAGCGCGTGGTATTTGTCTCCCGGAAGTCCCGCGAAGTTCACCTTCGCGACCTTCTCGTGCGCATCCAGATACTCTGCGACCTTCTGCGCGTTGTAGCAGTGGCGCTCCACGCGCAGCGGTAGTGTCTCAAGCCCGTTGTTCAGCAGGAAACAATTCATCGGGGACGGAATCGCACCGAGATCGCGCATGAGCTGTGACGTCGCCTTCGTGATGTAAGCCGCCTTCCCGAACTTCTTCGTATAGATAATCCCGTGGTAGGACTCATCCGGCGTCGTGAGCCCCGGATACTTGTCCGCGTGTGCGTCCCAGTCGAAATTGCCGCTGTCCACGATCGCCCCGCCGACCTGCAGCGCGTGGCCGTCCATGTACTTCGTCGTCGAGTGCGTCACAATGTCCGCGCCCCACTCGAACGGGCGACAATTCACCGGAGTCGCGAAGGTATTGTCTACAATCAGCGGTACACCGTGCGCGTGTGCCAACCGCGCCATCTTCTCGATATCCAGAACGACGAGCGCCGGATTCGAAATACTCTCTGCGAACACTGCCTTCGTGTTCGGCCGGAACGCCTTCTCCAGCGTTTCCTCGTCCGCGTCCACATCGACGAACGTGCACTCGATCCCGAGCTTCTTCAGCGTGACGCCCAGCAGGTTGAACGTTCCACCGTAGATCGCGGAGCCGCAGATCACATGGTCGCCCGCCTCGCAGATATTGAACACCGCGTAGAATGTGGCCGCCTGCCCGG
>CANQEB010000044.1 GCA_947594085.1 uncultured Lachnospiraceae bacterium
CAGCGCCCTCGGCTACCACCTTTGCATTTCTTTCTCTGCCCCAAACGTTATCTCCAGAAGCTCCGCCGCGATATCCTTGCTGCACACTCTCATCAGATTGTCCTCCGCATCTTCCTTTGACAACAGATTGACGCTCCCATACCAGACGATCTCACGATCGATCACTGCAAAATGCTCGCAGGATTCTTCCACCAGCCTGACTTCAAATCCGGCTTTGCGAAGTATCTCCATCAATTCCATCCGGACATCGTCCCTGCCATATTTGTACGCGTCCGGGTGCCAGGTTACGATCGTTACTTTTATTCCTGTTTCCTGACGTTTTCCAAACTCACTTATAATACGGTTCACTTTCTGCGTATTCAGACGCGGGCTTGATATCACAACACTGGATTTCGCCTCTTCAAGATCCCGCCAGTAGGTTTCCGCATAGTTATCAATATCATAAATTGCATTTGCCTTCTGTTTCTCCCCGTCCATGCCGACGCAGAGTTCATATCCAATCTTTTTGTATGCTTTGAGCCTTGCAGCGTACATTTTATCAAACTTGGGAATATGACTGTCCACATAATCATAAACAATGACATTTTCCTTACCCTCGTAATCCCGATTAAGCCTTCCAACATACTGCTCTACAACATTTTCTCCTGACACCGGAGCAGCCATGAATAACGTGTCAAGCCTCGGAAAGTCAAACCCTTCTCCAAGCAGCGATCCCGTTCCCACCAGAATAAGGCTCTCAGAATCATCCACCGCATTCAGCTCGGCTACCTGCGCTTTCCTGGCCTTAGTGCCTTCAGAACCTGTAAGCAAAATCAACCGGTCTGCACAGGTTTTTAATTGATCTGAAAGCTTTTTAGCATGGTCTACGAATTTTGTCAGCACAACCGGCGTGCGGCCGGCCTTAACGCAATCCGCTACATCCCGGATAATCTGTCCATCCCGGACATCATTATTTCTTATAAGCTCATATGCATCATTTCCATATGGTGTCTTTGACAGATGGTGCGCCTTTACCGTGCGGGTAAAACGCGGATATACCAGATGATCAATCTTTTGCTCCTCCGCCCGATCCTTTGCCGTGAATCTGTACCGCACAGGTCCCAGCAAAAACTCGTTGATCTTCTCTTTGCCATCTCCACGCTTAGGCGTTGCGGTCACGCCATACACATACTTCGCGTTTATCTCCTGCAGTACCTCTATCGCGCTGTCCGAAGCAGCGTGATGGCATTCGTCAAAATATACCTGCGCGTACTCCTTAAGCATCGGATGAAAGCCATCCTTCTTTTTCAGCGAGCGTATCATAGCCACATCTACTATGCCGGCCAGGGTATCATGCGCCCCTTGCAGATTGCCGATCAAAGACTTTCTTTTTCTTATCCGTCCGCCTTTTGTCTTATATTCCGGTAATTCCTCATCGATGTTCAAAAAATCGTTCAAACGCCTCAGCCATTGATTCATCAGATCCGCCCTGTCTACAAGTATCAGCGTACTAACACTCCTTTTTGCGATCATATCACAGCATACCACAGTCTTGCCAAAAGCCGTAGCTGCATGCAGGATTCCTGTTTCATTTTGAAGCATGGCCTCGGCCGCCAGAACCTGCGATTCTCTCAGCTCTCCTTTAAACGAAATATTGAGTTTACGGCCGTCCGATCTTTTATCCTCGATCTCATACCTGACACCGGCTTTATCGAAACGTCTCTGAATATCTTCCCGCAATCCGCGCGGCAATACGATATATTTTCCTTCATCAGCCCCAAGATAAATGAAGCGGGATTCATCATAATTCGGCATATCCATGACCTGATTCTGATAATACCGTCTATTCGAAAATGTCGCCAGACGGCGCAGCTGCCTTTTCACCTTGTTAGACAGCCCGGAAGAATCTATATAAATGCGGTTTGCAAGTACGATATGCACTACCCCTTTTACGCCGCCGGCATCAATCTCCGAATTTCTATCCCATGGAGCATCATCCCCATCTGTTTTCGCATCACCAACACTATACCACAAGGAGAGGAAATCCTCAATTTCCTGCTTTGTCAGCCTTTTTGTTCCTGAAAGAAGCCTGAGCTGATCCTCATATGCGTTCCAATTCTCATCAACGAAAGCACTGTTCCCCGATTTTAAAGCCATCCCCTGCAGCGGAAGCGCGATCACATTGCCAAGTCCGCCCTCCGGAAGACTATCCTGTGCCGGTATCATGCGATCATAATACCGAAAAGACTTCAGGTTTACTGATTCCGCACCTTTTTCCAGAAGAGCGTATCCAAATCGCCTCGCCAGTCTGGCCGGTACCATTTCCTTAAAGAATATCCACAGATGCGCGCCCAGTCCTGATCTCGACCGTTCCACTACCGCATCTACACCAAGATTCTTACAGATACGGCGCAATGCATTTACTTCCTCTTTCCAACTGTCATCAACATTCGCATAATCCTCCTGCTCCATGCCCTTTCCATGATTATCAAAATCAAATACCAGCAACTGGCAGAGATTATTTTCCAGCATCGGATATATCGCAACCACATCACTTCCATTAGGATCTGCACCGACCATATGTGCCTTGATCAATGGCAACGTAACCGGCTTGTATGCTCTTAACTCACAATCTCTGCACCTCACGCCGTCTTTTTTCTGGATATGGCAGCTCCGCTCCCAACGATTAAAACACTGCGTATAATATCCATTCTTCCCTGTCCTCGGATTGGTATAACGGAGATCGTACACGTCCTTCCTGCCTCGGCAGAACATCATAAAAAAATTGCTGGCAATTTTGTCAGTCACCTCAAATTTTCGTATACGCGCTCCCTGATCCGGATCAAACGCTGTATTCTTGTCCGCGTCGTCTTCCTCACAGATATCCGCATATGAAACACCGGCTTCTTTCAAACGATCCTTTAGAAGCCGGTTTTCATTTTCCAATGTCTGAATCTTTGATTTCAATTCTTCAACTATTTCTTGTGAGATAGTAATGCTGTTTCCCCGTCCCGCAGGGATTTGATTTATGGAATCTTTCATTCCAATCTCACCTTCCATATCTGTTCATAACCCTTAACCAAAGCAATACGTCAAATAACCTTACCCAATTAATAGAATCTCCATCTCATGCCACTTTTCGCCGCCCCATTTGGATGCGGATCCGCCGAGATCCCGAAATCCGAATTTTGTGTACATCTCCACCTTGTCCTCGTGGCAGGTGAGAACCATTCTCTCAGTGCCCCTCATCTCTTCCCTGCGGCGGTAATTCAGAACAAGCTCCCGGCCCAGACCCTGCCGCCTGTACTCCGGCAGAACATCGAGGCCAAGCAGCATGATATTTTTCCCATCCGGGTCGTGCGTTGACACGTCCGTAAAGAATTCATCCCGGAAGGACTTTTCATTCGTGGCAATGCCATTCAGAAAGCCGGCAAGCTTTCCGCTCTCCCGGTCAACCGCCACCAGAAATCGATCTCCTGCTGCCTGAATGCGTGCTAGCATGTGCTCCCTCAGACATGCCTCATTGGACGGAAAGCACATTTCTTCGATATCCGCCGCCTCCTCTGCTTCCTCCGGCCTGATGCTCCGGAATTCAAAACGCTCATAAAGCCCCGCCTGCAATGCGACTCGGTATTCCAGAAGCCGGTAGGCATGTCCGTCCCTGGCGTCCGTCCTGTCCTCCCCGCCGACCAATGTTAATCCGAGCGATCTTGCCAGCGCATTCGACGCCTCGTTTTCCTCCCGCGCCGTGTAGACGAATTCCTTCGCGCCGCGTTCATCCCTGCAAAACTGCATCAGTCTTTGGACAATCTGCTTCCCATATCCCCTGCGCACATAGTCCGGCCCGACGCAAATCCCCGTATCCTCATACGTATGCGGACCCGTCTGCACGACCCCTGCAAAGCCGATCGCCCTGCCGCTCGCCCGCTCGTAGACCAGAAACGCATCGTGATCCTTCTGAAACGCGATCGTCCCCTCAATCCTGCGTCTGGCCTCTTCCTCATCCGGCGTCAGCTCCCAGAGCATGTATTTCGCACTCTCCGGCCGCGACCAGACGTTGTCGTACATATCTTTCCAATCAGAATACTTTGCCTTATCCAGAATCAGATCTTCCGTCGTGAGCATATTACATTTTCCTCCGCAATCCATTCATCGCGTTTCAAATCAAGAATATCTGCCACTTACAGCTAATACTTTTCTATTCTCTGCGCGAACTTCTTTCACCATATCTACTATATCCTGCTCATTTTGAATATCAACTTTTTTATATTATTCAACTCCAATCACCGCCCTGCGATCTCGATCCGATCCATCACGCCCTGCACGTCGATGCCGGGGTGCGTAAAGTAGATTTGGCAGATCTGCTCCGTCAGCATGCGGCTGATCCCGCGTGTCTTCACGATGCGGTCAACCGACTTCCCGCGCCCGAGATCTCTCACAATCGTCTCAACGATGCCCCGCAGTTCCCCGCTGCCAAGCTCCGGACACAAGTCGTCCGCGTTAGCTCCGGCCGTATTCCGCGCAGCTCCAGCAGCCCCCTGCTCGACCCCAGTCATGCCTCGTGCAGCTCCGGCCGTATTCCGCTCCTCGCCCTCCGTCAGCTCGATCCGCTTTACCGTCAGACTCCCGCTCTCCTCGTCGATCTCCAGCACAGCCATCGTCGCCGGGCGCCCGAAACGCCGCGGCCCGCCGCTCCCCGGATTCAGCCAGAGCCTGCCGTCTTCTTCCTTCTCCTCGTACTTGTGCGAGTGCCCATAAATAATGACATCTGCTTTCTCCGCTTTCCCAGATATATGCTTTTTATTGTGAACCATATATATCATCTTTCCATACAGCTCGAAACAAGCTTCCTGCGGCAGCTCTTCTGCCCACTCCTTGTCGCAGTTTCCACGCACCGCAATCACCCGCGCGCATTCGCCCAGTCTGTCCAATGTCTTCTGATCCGCGACATCTCCGCCGTGCAGGATCAGCTCCGCCTTCCGAAGCATCTCAATCGCCTCCGGCCGCAGGATTCCATGTGTATCCGATATCACTGCAACCCTGTGCATCGAACTGATATTTTCAGAATACTTTCCCATAGCTCTCCTTTCTCCTGTCCCCGTGCTCTATGCTTTCTCCGTCTTCAGCAGTTTCCTCTCGCTCCTTATCTTCATAAACTCGTACAGGTTCGTTTATCTCTAGTAATTATACACGTTCTATCAGCTTCTGTGTATTTTTTCTTGAATTCTCAATATAAATTTGTGAAAGACGCACGACCTCGCAACGCTTTTCATATTGAAAAAGTTGAGCTTTCGAAATATAATAATTAAAACGCTTACACTTTGACAAGCCGACAGTGGTCAGCGTTAGCTCCAGCGGAAAAAATTACAGCAAAAAAGGTTGGAAACGCTACTATTACAGCAAAAATCGGCAGCAAAAAAACGCAAATGTAAAATAGCCGTAAAATTAGATGGTATCGTCAAGGCATACGAGCAATGATATCCAGCGTTTCGGCGCAGGGCCTGTCATATGATTTATGGAGAGTATGATATCGTGAAGCTTTTTTCCCTTTTGAAAAACAAATTGTGCATGTTTCATTCTTCGTCTGGTCGGTCGGCCTCTCGTTTAAATGACTATCTGCCCGACTGCCGGTTCTGCCGCCTCACCAGAACGGACCGCGTCTGCATGTTTACCTTGACACTGCTCTTCGCCCTGATGGCGTTTTTTCGGCTCGGGAACACCTACGCGCCCCAATCCGCCTATACCGCCCTGGCAGAGAATCCGGATATAATCCTGGATTTCGGAGACTACGTCGACATCGATTCGGTCTCACTCTATCTGAACTGCCAGTCCAACTGCCATTTCACGCTTTCCGCCTACAACGAGGTCACTCGAAAATGGGAGCTCTTCAACGAGAGCGCCAAGGCTTCCTCTGTCTTCACCTGGAATAAACTGAACGTCAATTATAACCTGCGATATCTGGGTCTTGTTGCGCTGGAGAATGACACAGTCCTGAATGAACTGGTCGCTGTGACTCCGGAGGGCAGCGTGATCCTTCCCGTGAACGCAGGAGAATATCCGGAGCTTTTCGATGAGCAGGAAATGTTCCCCGAAGATGTCACCTACATGAACGGCACCATATTTGACGAGGTGTACCATGGACGCACGGCCTACGAGATTCTGCACGGCCTTCCCATCTATGAGACGACACATCCGCATTTTGGGAAGATCCTGATCTCCCTCGGCATCGCACTCTTTGGAATGACTCCTTTTGGCATGCGCTTCATGTCGGCGATATTCGGGATTCTGATGGTGCCGCTGATCTATCTCTTCGCGAAGCGCTTGTTCAAAAATACATTCTGCGCAACGGCCACCGCTTTTTTGCTGGTCTTCGATTGCATGCATTTCACACTCTCGCGAATCGCCACGATTGATATTTTCGCGGCATTCTTCATTCTGCTGATGTATTACCTTATGTACCGCTATTTCGAGGAGGATACAATATACCGACAGGACAAACCCATTTCAACAGACATGCCACAGCCTGAAAACGCTGCTTTTTCGACAGCACAGCCCAGCCGGAATATTCCCGACGAATTTGTCCCCGAGAACGCTGTCTCCTCTGCTTCCCCTGTATGCGATAAGCTTCCTCCGCGTCAAGTGCTCTTCCCGCTCGCGCTGTGCGGCGTCAGCATGGGACTCGGCATCGCCACCAAATGGACCGGCGTCTACGCAGGAGCGGGGCTTGCACTTCTCTTCCTGCTGCACACAATCCGGCACAATCCGGGCAGGCAAACACTTCGCCTGTTCTTTTTCTGCTGCACCTTTTTCATTCTAATCCCGCTTGGCCTCTATATGCTCAGCTTTCTTCCCGTCATCACCCGCACCGAATATCCAAGCCTGCTAGAAAAGGTCATCAAATGTACACAGGACATGTTCCGCTATCACTTCAATCTGGTGGACAAGCATTATTATAGCTCGCCCTTCTATGAATGGCCGATCATATGGATGCCGCTGCTCGCCATCAGCAATGCCGTTGGCGCAGCGAAGGTCAGCGCTGTCAGCTACATGGGCAACCCGGCAATCTGGTGGCCCGGTATACTTTGCTGCCTCTACGTTCTGTTCCGCTGGCTCATCAAAAGAGATTGGCAAGCAAGGTTCCTCTCGATCGCGTATCTGGCGCAATATATCCCGTGGATGCTGGTGCCGCGGCTCACATTCATCTATCACTACTTTCCGGCCTCTATTATGATGCTCCTGTGCATAGGTTATACGATCAACCGCATCGTGCATCGATTCCAGGCCAAAGGAAGAGCGGCAATAGTCGGATACCTCACGATCGCCGCCTGCTGTTTTCTCATGTTCTATCCGGTCGTCTCCGGATACCCTTTCTACAAGGAATGGGGGTTACATCTGCGCTGGCTCAAAGACTGGATCCTGGTGCTGTAGCGTCTTTCACCTGTACAAGAAGATCGTACCCCACATACAGAATCAGCCCCAGCAGCCCCATCGCCGTGTACTGAAGCGGGACAACCTCCACCGCGATCAGGTACGGCATGAAGCTGACGACAGAGATCAGCGAAAAGCCAAAAAAGACGGGCAACCTTCGGACATCCAGCATCACATAGACGATCGCCAACAGATCAATCAAAATCCCGTATCGTTCATGCATGTGCGGCAATGTGTAGACCGTCAACGCCACCGTCAGAAGCGCCAGGGTCACAGCTAGCCGGTCTGTGATCTGGACTTTTGGGGTGTAGAGATAGTAGGCGAGCCCGCCCAGAACCGCAACGGCCAAGAGGATTCCCGCACCACTCACCTCGTCTGTGTGATGCAGATTCGGCATCGTCTCCCCGAGCAGCGCATACAAGTTCGGGTAATTCAGTGTCCCCCACGGGTAATAATCCGCCTGCCCAAAATAGATCGTCAACAGGTCGCCGGGATTTCTCCCCATCAGCCACGCCGGAACGATACTGATCACATAGATGATCGGAATCCAAACAAAATGACGCAGCTTTATCGTTCTGCGCTTCGCCCACATAATAATCAAAAACGGGAGCAAAAATACAGCCTGCAGCTTAAACGCAAACGCGACCGCAACAAAGATCAGACAAAGATTGCTGTCATCCCTGAAAAACCAGTAGATCGCGAGCAGCAAAAACGCCGCGTAGATCATATCGCACTGTGCCCAATATGCGCTGTCCAGAAGGACCGCCGGGGAGAACAGCAGAAGCGCCATTCCAAGAATCGCCTTTCTCGCATTTCCGGTAAGCCGATATACCGTCAAGAGTATTGCTGCTGCCGCCACATAGTCAAAGAGGATCGAAACGAGCTTCAATGTATACAAGTCATTGGCCTTCAGGTAGGACAGCAGGCACATAATGTACATGTACGGCGATGAATAATTGGAAATCTTTATCCCGAGCGACCGGAAGCCGCCGCTCTCTCTTACCTGCTCCATCCACCCCTTCAAAAATCCCGTGTAGTCCGCAGACTCGATCGGCATCAAGCGCAAGCGTACCAGAAAAGCTAATACCAGCATACAGCACACGAAAAGCACGTCCACAATCTGGCACTGAATACTTCCAATCTCTATTTTCTTAAACATCATCCGGTCAAACGCTCGTTTTTCCATCTCTGCCCTTTGTTCCGTACGACTTTCCGATCTTACTTCCTGCCCAACGTACCCGGTGGCCATATCCTAAAACCCATATATCTGAGATATATCAGCTTTTCTATTCTGGCATACCACTTAGAATCGGAAATCCCTGCTGTTGGAATTCTTGATATCCTCAATATGCTGCGCCGCAATGTTGCGGATCTTCTCCTTCGGGATCTTCGCGAGCTCCTTTTCGATCAGCTCAAAGCCGAGCTTCTTCGTCTCCTCCGACGCATAATCCACCAGATACTCCGTCAGCGTCATCAGCGCGTTCGGATGGCAGCAGTTCAAGATCTGCCCGTTCTTGCACAAGCTCATGAAGCGATCGCCCGTCCTTCCCTCGCGATAGCAGGCCGTACAGAACGACGGAATATGCCCCTGCTCCATCAGCCAGCGCACGACTTCGTCGAGCGTCCTCTGGTCGGACACGTCGAACTGCTCAGAATCATGCGGGCGCTCCTCCTCGGTATAACCGCCCACGGACGTGCGGGATGCGCCGCTGATCTGCGAGATGCCGAGGTCAAGCACGCGGCCGCGAACCTCCTGCGACTCTCTCGTCGAGATAATCATCCCGGTATATGGCACCGCGATGCGGATGCAGGCGATGATCTTCTCGAACATCTCGTCCGGGATTGAGTTGTCGAACACGTCTGGATCGATATCGTCGGCGTGCTTCACGCGCGGCACGCTGATCGTGTGTGGGCCGACGCCGTGCACGGCCTCCAGATGCTCGGCGTGCATCAGCAGCCCGGCGAATTCATATTTATACATCTCCAAACCGAACAGAACGCCGAGTCCCACGTCGTCGATGCCACCCTCCATCGCGCGGTCCATCGCCTCGGTGTGATAATCGTAGTCGTGCTTCGGCCCGGTCGGATGTAATTCCAGATAACTCTGTTTGTGATAGGTCTCCTGGAAGAGAATATAGGTACCAATCCCAGCTTCCTTCAGTTTGCGGTAGTCCTCGACGGTCGTCGCCGCGATGTTGACGTTCACGCGGCGGATCGCGCCGTTCTTGTGCTGGATGCTGTAGATCGTCTTGATGCACTCCAGTATGTATTCGAGCGGATTATTGATCGGATCTTCACCCGCCTCAATCGCAAGACGCTTGTGTCCCATATCCTGCAGTGCGATCACCTCCTGACGCACTTCCTCCTGCGTCAGCTTTTTGCGCGCGATGTGCTTGTTCTTCAAATGATACGGGCAGTAAAGGCAGCCGTTCACACAGTAATTCGACAGGTACAGCGGCGCGAACATCACGATGCGGTTCCCATAGAACGCCAGCTTGATCTCCTTCGCGATCTGATACATCTCCTCGACCTTTTCCGGGATATCGCAGGCCAGGAGCACGGAAGCCTCCCGGTGCGTCAGTCCCTGACAGACCGTCCCGGTCGCCGTCTTTTGCGGCCGCGCCTTCGCAAGGATCTGATCGATCAGCTCGACGTTATTCTTGTTCTTCTCCGCGTATTCAAGCGTCTCTAAGATCTCCTCGTGGTTGATGAATTCTTCTGCCTTCAGTGATTTCGGATTGTAAACTGCCATCTTGCATTCCTCTTTTCTTCTCTTTATTTTCTCTGTCCCTTTTTTCTTCGGTCAGATCCATTCTTTTAAAACTTGGGCTTTTCTGTACCTTTTCTGTACCGTATCCTATTTTGGTTCCCACAAATCAACCGCGCACATGTACCGTACCGGCTTGCTACGAATCCTTCCACCCCTTCACGTCGCCCCGTGCGGTCACGACATGATAGCCGATCGACTCCATGCGCTGCTCCAGACAATGCCTACACTGCGCCGACTCGTCCCCGGTGCAGATCTTGTTGTCGTACAGCTCATACTTCTTCCGCACCGCCACAGGAGAGAGATTCGGCATCACGACATTCGCGCCTGCCAATATTCCCTTCTCGCGTCCTCGCGGGTCGATCGTCCCGAGCGCCGTCGTCGACGGGAGCAGCACGTTCGGATGGATCAGCCGTATGATCGACAGCAGATAGCAGGTCAGCTCTACGGTCCCCGCCGGCTCTTTTGCGAACGGCGTCGCCTGATGCGGAACAAACGGTCCGATACCGCACATGTCCGGGCGGAATTCTTCGATGAATTTCAGATCCTCCGCAAGCGTCCGAGCGGTCTGATACGGCGAGCCGACCATGAACCCACAGCCCACCTGATAGCCGATCTCCCGCAGATCGCGCAGGCAGCGCATCCGGTTGTCAAATGACATCTGCGGTGGATGCAGCTTCTCATAATGCGCCTTGTCCGCGGTCTCATGCCGCAGCAGATAGCGATCCGCCCCGGCGTCGAACATCCGCCGATAGCTCTCGCGGCTGCGCTCTCCGAGCGACAATGTCACCGCGCAATCTGGATGATTTTCTTTGATTCGCCCAACTAAGCGGCAAACCACCTCATCCGAGAAATATGCGTCCTCTCCGCCTTGCAGGACAAAGGTACGAAAACCAAGCTCATACCCTTGTGCACAACACTCCAAAATCTCCTGCTTCGAAAGCCGGTAGCGTTCACACGAGCGATTGCTTCTGCGGATTCCGCAATAGTAGCAGTCATTCTTACAGATATTGCTGATCTCGATCAGCCCGCGCACGTAAACATCCCTGCCATAGACCTGCTGCCGCACAGCGGCTGCTTTTTCTGCCAGCAGAGCCGCTACATCTACCTGATGCCCGGTCGGAGCTTCGTCTTCTGATGTTCGGTCTGTTCTGTCGTGCGCAGGCCGCTCAATCATATATCCGATCAGAGATTCGTACTCCGCAAGCGTCAGGGAATGTTGCGCTTCCAGTGTCCCAATCAGGGATACCATCTCTTTCGCCGTATTCTTAACTGTATTTTCCTCTTTCATAACAATAACCAGATTCTGTTTTTTTCACCTTACCAGCAGCCTTTTACGGCTGATACATTCCTCACGCTTTGCGAGCCATTCCCTAAGCTCCGGATAGATCTGCTTCGCAAGCTCATAGCCGTGCCAATAGAAATCTTCAAGCTTCTCAAGATCGGTCTCCGTCCGACTGACGCATGGAACAGTCGGGCGAATTGCAAAGACCTTCCCTTGCTTCTCAAGCCGGTCGATCAGATCCATCTCCCGGTTGTAGACATGGTTGCGCATTATCAGCGCGCGGGCCAGCTCCGGATATTTCCGGTAGACGAGCTTCGCAAGCTTCATCAGGGAGGTATTACTCTCCTTCTTGTAATACCCGTGCCCCCTCGTCAATATCACAATGTTGCAGTCAAATCCGTCTGCGATCGCCTTGCGCACCGGCACCGAGTCCGCAATTCCCCCGTCCATCATCGGGACTCCGTCAATCTGTGCCATCGCGGCAGCAAACGGCAGGCTCGAGGACGCGCAGCAGATATCCATCAACCGCGCCTTGTCATGGTACTCTTCAAAAAACTGTGCCCTGCCCGTTAGGCAGTTCGTGGCTGCAATCAGGCACCTTGTCGGCGACTTCACAAATGCCTTGAAATCAAACGGGTACTCATGGTACGGAAACTGGTTAAAAATCAGATCCATATTCATGAAATGCTTCGTCTTCATCATCGTGCGGAATCCATACAGCTCATGATCAAGCTGTGCGTCAAGCATGCACTCTTTTGTTCGCAGAATCTGTCCAGACACGTAATCCACCGCATTGCACGCGCCCGCGGACACCCCGATCACATACGGAACCATAAGCTTGCGCTCCATAAAATAATCCAGCACACCGCTCGTGAAAATGCCCCGCTGGCCGCCGCCTTCCAAGATCATTCCTACTTTTTTCATCGTTCTTTCACCCCTCCCGGACCGACCCCCTCCATGTTTTCGACTCCGGTCCGCTCATTCATTCTTTCTGATTTCTCGTCACTCGTATTCGTGCGATCTCATTTTCTCGCGTCACTCGTCTGCAATTCTATGGTCTCTCCTCTGCGTCTGCATCGCCCATCTGCGGCTCTATGGTCTCATTCTCCTTCGTCACTCGTCTGTATTGCCGTGTACAGGTACAGTCCAGCCAGTATAATCACAGCTCCGATCACCTGCTGCAGCGCCGGGATCTGCCCGAATAGAAAAACACCCAGCACGGTCGCACACACCGGCTCTCCGAGCTTCACCGTGGAGATAAATGTCGCCGGCATGGCGGTCGTGCCAAACACCTTCGCTGTGG
>CANQEB010000045.1 GCA_947594085.1 uncultured Lachnospiraceae bacterium
CGCGAAGCTGGCGTACCTGATCGGGGCGATGATGCACACCGGCGCTGCCGTCGCGTCGATCAGGTACGCCAGCTTCGCGCGGGAGACGTTGTGCTTGTCTGTCACAGGCCGCATCACGCTGCCCACGGTCAGGCAGTTGAAATAGTCATCGATAAAGATCAATACGCCGAGCACAATCGTCGCGAGCTGTGCGCCTACGCGCCCTTTGATGTGCTCACTCGCCCAGCGCCCGAAGGCCGCCGAGCCACCCGCATTGTTCATGAGGCTCACCATCGCGCCCAGGATCACCAGAAACACGAGGATACCAACATTATATGGATCCGAGAGCACGCTGATGATGCCGCCCGTGAAAATATGTACCACGGATTTCTCCACATGGAAGTTGCAGTTGAGCAGCGCGCCCACCAGGATACCGATAAACAGCGAGCTGTACACTTCCTTCGTGATCAACGCCAGCGCGATCGCCACGACCGGCGGCACGAGCGCCCACACGGTCGCGTAGGTCGACGGATGCGCCGCCTCCTCGACCTCCTCCGCAAACGCGGTCAGTGTGCCGAACGACATCAGCAGGAACGCTGTCAGTGCCGGGATGATCGCCGGACTCAGGTGTCTTCTTTTTGCATTCATTTGTTTTTCTCCTTCCTTGAACATTTGCGTTTTTATCTATATAAATTTTATTTATTTCAGAACGAAGGTCCCCGGAATCTCCGCCGCCGCCTCAAGCATCGCATTGTAGCGATCCGCCACATACTCGTCTGAGGGATCGTATCTGAGATCCGTCGGGTAGAGCAGATAGAAATAGTTGCCGTCCTTCTCACCCAGATAAGTCGCGGACGGAAAGTAATCCTCTCCCACATCCTCGTACTCCCGGACGATCGTGCAGACGCATCCGTCCTCCGGACCTGGCGCGTCCCACGCCGGCTGACAGCAAAACGAAATCGAATCCTGGTCAGGCAGGGTCATGAACTCTACCTCCATCCAGATGTCCGGGATATCAAAACTGAAATAATCCGTAGAAAGTATATTGATAAACTCCATCCCATCCGCGATACTCGAGCCGAATCCCGCTCCGCCGGAGAACTGCGCCGACGGATAATCGTAAGCCTTCGGCTCCGCCAGCGCAGTCATCCCGATCATCAGGCACAGAATTACAGCTGCATAGACCGCCGAAATCAAGCGCCGAAATTTTTTCATCCTCCAAAACCTCCCTTTCCTTTTTCTTCCAGTTTTCTCTGGCGCCCTTTTTTGTCAGGCAATGTCCCTCTCTGTTGTCAAGTTGTATTTTGATTTTAACAGATTATGCTCAGGAATTCAACGATTTTGCCCACGGAAAAGAAATTCCAGCAAAAAAACGTCCCAAAAGCAACCTGGCAGAGTCACAAACCCTCCTGATGCTCTTGGGACGCCTTCCCTTGTAATTTGTCTCGGTGATTTATCCTGCAAAACCCTTTGTCTCGTTGCTTCTCAACCTGTTCTGCCGGCAACGAATGTTCCTCTTACCCTCCGAGAAACAGGCTCACCACACCACCGCAAAACAGGTTCATCTCGGCATCGCAAAATATTACCTTACCGCCGCGAACCCGTTCTCCAGATCTTCGATGATATCGTCTATATGTTCCGTGCCGATCGAGAGACGAATCGTATTGCGCTTAATTCCCTGATCCGCAAGCTCCTCATCGTTCAGCTGGGAGTGCGTCGTGGTCGCCGGATGGATCGCCAGGCTCTTCACATCCGCCACGTTCGCCAGCAGCGAGAAGATCTTCAGATTGTCGATGAATTTCCACGCCTCCTCCTGGCCGCCCTTGATCTCAAATGTAAAGATGCTCGCCCCACCGTTCGGGAAATACTTCTCATAGAGTGCGTGCTGCGGGTGATCCGGCAGCGACGGATGGTTCACATGCTCCACCTGCGGGTGCTTTGAAAGATATTCCACGACCTTCTTCGTGTTCTCCGCGTGACGGTCAAGCCGCAGGGAAAGCGTCTCCACGCCCTGCAGAAGCAAGAACGCATTGAATGGGGAGATCGTCGCGCCCGTGTCGCGCAGAAGGATCGCGCGGATATAGGTGACAAAGGCCGCCGGGCCTGCCGCGTCCACGAATGACACGCCGTGATAGCTCGGGTTCGGCTCAGCGATCGGCGCGTATTTGCCGCTCGCTTTCCAATCAAACTTGCCGGAATCCACGATGATGCCGCCCAGCGTCGTGCCGTGGCCGCCGATGAATTTCGTCGCAGAATGCACCACAATATCCGCCCCGTGTTCGATCGGACGAATCAGATACGGCGTGCCGAAGGTATTGTCGATGACGAGCGGAAGTCCGTGCCTGTGCGCAATCTCCGCGACCGCGTCGATATCCGGAATATCGCTGTTCGGATTGCCGAGCGTCTCAATAAAGATCGCCTTCGTATTCTCCTGGATCGCGGACTCTACTTCCGCAAGATCGTGAACGTCCACAAAGGAAGCTGTGATCCCATACTGTGGAAGCGTGTGCGCCAGCAGATTGTAGCTGCCGCCATAGATCGTCTTCTGCGCGACGATGTGATCGCCCGCCTGCGCGAGCGCCTGAATCGTGTATGTAATCGCCGCCGCACCAGAAGCCAGCGCCAGCGCGCCCACGCCGCCCTCGAGCGCCGCTATTCTCTTCTCCAAAACATCCTGCGTAGAGTTCGTCAGGCGCCCATAGATATTGCCCGCGTCCGCCAGCCCGAAGCGCGCCGCCGCGTGCGCGGAATTGTGAAACACGTACGATGTGGTCTGATAGATCGGCACCGCCCTCGAATCCGTCGCCGGATCCGCCTGTTCCTGTCCTACATGAAGCTGTAATGTCTCGAATCTGTATTTACCCATTGTCATACTCTCCTTTGAACTTGGTATTTGAAATTGATAGCTGCATTATATTCTTTTATTCCTAGTATGTCAATAGGTTTTATAAACTTTTATTTGTCACAGCTCATTTTTTTATCAAAAACTCTTTTATATACCCGAAAATTCCTCTCTATATATGCACAAAACAACCGCCAATGCCTTCTTGATGTGCTCCCGTCAAGAGAACACCATCTCGCATCGGCGGCTGCCTGTTTTCCATCATATGACGTTTCCGTCACAAACCAATCTTAGTTGTTGATGAGCTTTTCTTCGTCGTTGTTCCAGCTATACAGCTTGCGCACTTCCTCGCCAATCTTCTCTGCCGGATGCTCAGCCGCCAGCTTGCGCATTGCCTTGAAATGCACCTGACCACCTGCCGGTGACATATCCAGGAGGAAATCCTTCGCAAAGGTACCGTCCTGAATGTCGGACAGGATCTTCTTCATCGTCTTCTTTGTCTCTTCCGTGATAATCTTCGGACCGGTCACATAATCGCCGTACTCAGCCGTGTTGGAGATTGAATATCTCATGCCGGCGAAGCCAGACTGATAGATCAGGTCAACGATCAGCTTCATCTCGTGGATACACTCAAAGTATGCATTTCTCGGATCATAACCGGCCTCGCACAAGGTCTCAAAACCAGCCTGCATCAGAGCGCACACGCCGCCGCAGAGCACTGCCTGCTCACCGAAAAGATCCGTCTCGGTCTCTGTGCGGAAGGTCGTCTCCAGTACGCCTGCACGCGCTCCACCGATTCCCAGCGCATATGCCAGAGCCATATCCAGAGCCTTGCCTGTCGCATCCTGATGAACCGCCACAAGACACGGCACACCCTTGCCCGCCTGATACTCGCTTCTCACCGTATGGCCCGGTCCCTTCGGAGCGATCATCGTCACATCCACATCTGCCGGCGGAACGATGCAGCCGAAATGAATATTGAAGCCATGCGCGAACATCAGCATGTTGCCCGCCTCGAGATTCGGTTCAATATCCTTCTTATACAGAGCAGCCTGCTTCTCATCGTTGATCAGAATCATGATGATATCCGCCTGCTTCGCAGCCTCTGCCGCCGTGTAAACTTTGAAGCCCTGCTTCTCCGCCTTCTCCCAGGATCTGGAGCCTTCATACAGACCAATGATCACGTTGCAGCCTGACTCTTTCAGGTTCAGCGCATGTGCGTGTCCCTGGCTGCCGTAGCCGATGATCGCAATGGTCTTGCCCTCCAGCAGGGAAAGATTACAGTCCTTCTGATAAAAAATTCTCGCGTTGTTCATTTCCATTCGCCTCCATTTTAATAATATAAAACACGTTGTCATACATCTTACTTACTTGTATGATGACTATTATATCCGATTTCCTGCATAAGTCAATATCCAATTCCCACTTTTCTTATTTTTTCGCCCCCTATACGCCGCTTCCAGCTTCTGCCTTGCTTTGGCCTCCGCGTCTGTCCCGTCTTCTGTGACCGCCTTGCCGTCTTGCCTCCTAATAAGACCCCTTATAATACTCTCCGCGATACGCTCTATGATACTTTTTGTAATGCCTTTGGCCCTCTATAGTTCCTTCTCCTGCGACGCCAACTGCTCTGTCCAGAAGGCGTGGCGAAGGTGTATCATCACAGCACTTTTCAGCGCCTGTGCATCCCGCTTTTTCAAGAAATCCATGATCATGATGTGATCTTTGTAGGCATCCTTCGCGATCACGTCGAGATTGAAATCCAATGCAAACGTTTTCTCGATGGTCTCGGTCAGAGTCGGCAGGAACCCGCTGATAAACTCATTGTGCGACGCCTTCAGGATTGCCCCGTGAAAAGCGCTCTCCGACGCGATTCTCTGCTCCCCCGTCGGATCTTCCAGCACGAACCTCTGGCATTCCTCGCCCAACTCCAAGATATGCTCAATCTCCTCATCGCTAGCCCTCCCGCACGCGAGCGCGGCCGCCTCCGGCTCGAAGATCATTCGCGCCTCATACAAATCGCGCAGCGTCACCTTCAAATCTGCGAAATTCTGTATGCCGATCCTGCTGTCCGCATAGCGGTCGATCTGCTCCGCCACAAACGTCCCCTTGCCGCGGAGAACGATCAGCACTCCCTCCGCGACCAGAATGCGGATCGCTTCCCGCATCGTCGTCCTGCTGATCCCCAGCATCTCCGACAATTCGTTCTCATTAGGAAGTTTCTCCCCCTGCCGGTACGCCTGATCTTTCAAAATCAATTCTCTCAGCCTGTCGGCTGTGCGCTGTGATAAATTTTCTCTGTCCCTCTGCATAGTCTCTCACTTTCGTTATCCTTTTTCTTTCGCAGACAATCGATCTGATCTTTGCCTCCGATTCGGTCTTTGCCTTCGGTTCAGTCTTTGCCTTCGGTTCGATCTTTGCCTCTAATTCGATCGTTCGGTCTTTTCCTCCGGCTCACTCCTCATGATCCGTGACCTACTTCAGATAATATTTCCGGTATTCACTCGGAGAGCATCCCTTGTATTGGCGAAACACTCGATTAAAGGTGGAAATACTCTTAAAACCCGCCTGGTAAGAAATCTCCGTAATGCTTTTATCCGGATCAGATAAAAGAATCTGAGCTCTCTTGATTCGCTGCAGCGCCAGATATTCCACAAAACTGTAGTTTGTGAATTGCTTGAAGATGCGCGAAAAATAGCAAGGGCTGAAGCCTGCCTGCGCGGCTGCAGATTCCAAGGAAAGCTCGTGCTCACAGTTGTCTACGATATAACTGCTGGCGGCGCTGATCTTTTCAAAGGTCCTGCCTGTGCCGACAGAACAGGGATCCGCTTCTTCCAATACCGTGTTTTTAATATAGTTTCCGAAATCCATAAACATTTCATACAGACAAATCACCGTCTCCACACCGGAGAACGTATCGCCTTTTCCCTGGGCGGAAATAATCCGTCTGACATGAGTCATGATCCGTCGGGCCAGCTCCGGTTCTTCCAGGTATGAGATTTGGTGAAAGGTTCGGAAAAAATGAAAAAACGGCGTAAAGTCAGGCAGATCATCGAACAAAGCTACAGAAAATTGAAGGCCTGTTAGTTTGCCATCCGCGTTCTCCACGATCTCATGCATCTCGCCGGGCCAGATGAATAGAATGTCGCCGGGTTTCATTTTGCATACGGCCTGATTGACCCGCAGCACCGGTGGAACGACTGCATCCGCATCCAGGACTACATCTGTATCCGCAAGCCAGACGACAATTTCCACATGATTGTGCCAGTGGAGCGAAAAAGTCCTCGGAAAAATATCCTCACTGATGATGTTCACCGCCCCGCTGTAATATATATTTTCATGGGAGGTTTTCCTTTTCATTTTTTGTCATTTCCCCCTTAGGAAGCTTCCAGGACAAATGCGCGGCGCCATTCCCGTTTTCTTCGTGTTCATTCCGTTCTCATCTGTATATTTTATACACAGAGCTTACCGAACCCCGCGGGAAAAATCAAGTATAAAATGACAAAAAGTAAGAAGAAACCGACAAAGCATAATTAGTTTCTATGTCAAAGAATGATTATAATTTCATAAGAAATTCCTGATAGAAACCTACCATCGAAAAGAGAGGGGAAAATTGCATGAAGAATTATGAAGACCTGTCCCATCGAAAAGCGAAATGCCTGCTGCACGTTGTCGATCAGCAAGGCAACCCCATAGCCGACACCAGACTCCGGCTGCGGCAGACAAAACACGAGTTTTTGTTCGGCTGCGGTGCGTTCGATTTCATGGCGTACATGAACGCGGTAAATACAACCGACACAATACATACGGCGGGCTCAACAAATTCTACGAATTCGGCTGCGGCCGACACGACAAGCCCGGCAAATCTCGCGGGCACAACAGATTCCGCACAGCAGGCGAACGCCGCCCTGAAAGACCGAATCGACAAATGGCTCGCGCTGTACAACTACGGCACAATTCCTTTCTACTGGGGCAGGTTTGAACCGGTGGAAGGCAATCCCCAGACGAAAAGCAGGCTCCGCGTCGCAAAATTTCTTCAGGAGCACGGCGTGACCGTGAAGGGGCATCCGCTGTGCTGGCATACCGTCTGCGCGGACTGGCTGATGAAATATGACAACCAGACCATCTTGGAAAAGCAGCTGCGGCGGATTGAACGCGAAGTGAAGGGTTTCCGGGGCATCGTCGATATGTGGGACGTGATCAACGAAGTGGTCATCATGCCCATCTTCGACAAATATGACAACGCCATCACCAGAGTCTGCAAGGACATCGGCCGGGTCGGTATCATAAAGGAAACCTTCGCCGCGGCCAGAGCGGCGAACCCTGACGCGCAGCTTCTGATCAATGATTTCAACACATCCATTGCCTATGAAATCCTGATCGACGGCTGTCTACAGGCGGGCGTTCCCATCGATACCATCGGGATTCAATCCCATCAGCATCAGGGCTACTGGGGCGCGGAGAAGCTGGAAGAGGTGCTGGAGCGCTACGAACATTTCGGGCTTCCGATCCACTTTACCGAAAATACACTCGTGTCCGGCAGCCTGATTCCGCCGGAGATCGAGGACCTGAACGATTTTCAGGTAACGGAATGGCCTACCACACCGGAGGGCGAGGAGCGCCAGATGAAGCAGACAGAGGAAATGTACCGGATTCTGTTCGCACATCCCCAGGTGAAAGCGATCACCGGCTGGGATTTCGCGGACGGAGCATGGCTGAACGCGCCCAGCGGCGTGATCCACAAGGACAATTCCATCAAGCCCGTCTACGAGATGCTGATGCGCCTAATCAAGGGAGAATGGTGGACGGACTGCGAGATTTGTACCGACGCGAACGGTTTCGTGGAAGCGGAAGGCTTCAAGGGCGATTACCTTCTGGAGCTGCCGGGGCAAGGTGAGATATCCCACAAAATCGAAACCCAGAGGCAGGACGAAATATCCGGTCAAAATGAAACGCCTAGCAGAAGCGCGGCGTTTAAGCTGACTGCAGGATTGCCGGAAGCGCAGGTCACACTCGGATAGAGTGCACTCCTGCGCCTCCGCAAAAAGCGCGCAGCAAAACGCTATAAGTCTGCGGCCACAGATACTCATTGTATTCTGGTTCGACGATTTGCAACACAGCAAAGATCTTCGGTCATAGATTCTTTCATTACATTTCCATTAAACAGCCTTCGGCGCGCAGGCAAACACCCGCGCTCCGGAGGTTTCTTTTTCTCCCAGCTCCCGGTACGTCCGCACGATCAACACAGCCGCGATCAGAAACGTCAGGAAATCGGACACCGGCATGGAGTACAGCACCCCGTCCAAGCCCCAGAACAGCGGAAGCAGGAACGCGAAGCCTACGCCGAAGACAACCTCCCGGACCATCGACAGCATCGTCGACGCGGCCGCCTTGCCCATCGCCTGCAGGAAGATAAAGCACGCCTTGTTGACGCAGGCAAACACCACCATACACAGATAAATGCGGAACGATCTGAGCGCAAAGTCCGTGTAATACGTGCTCTCGTTGGCCGCGCCGAAAATACCGATCAGCGCGCCCGGGAACACCTCCACGATCACAAGCGCGACCGCGCCGACCGCCGCCTCGGCGGCCAGCAGCCTGGTAAACAGGCTCCGCACCCTTTCTTTCAGGCCCGCTCCCATATTGTAACCGGCGATCGGAATGCAGCCCGCCGCCATTCCCACGACGATCGAGATCACGATCTGGAAGAATTTCATCACGATCCCCACCACCGCCATGGGAATTTGCGCGTACTGTTCCTGCCCGAATACCGGATCCTGCGCGCCGTATTTACGGATCATGTTGTTGATCGCCGCCATCGCGGCAACCAGAGAAATCTGCGAGAGAAAACTTGTAACGCCGAGCATCAGTGTCCGGCACACGATGTTGCGGCTCAGGCGGAAGTCCGCCCTCGCCGGTTTTGTCAGCTTCATATGCGCGAGGTACCAGAGCGCAAGCAGCGCCGTCGCCACCTGGCCGATCACCGTAGCCACCGCGGCTCCCATCATTCCCCACTTAAACAGGTAAATGAAGATCGGATCAAGGATCACATTGATCACAGCGCCGAGCAGCGTGGAGACCATCGCAAATTTCGGCGAGCCGTCCGCCCGAATGATCGGGTTCATCGCCTGCCCGAACATGTAAAAAGGAATCCCGATCGAAATCCAGAAGAAATACTCCTGCGAATACCGGAACGTCTCCGCGTTGACCGTCCCGCCGAACAGCGTGATGATTGGGCGCGCGAAGATCAGATAGGCCGCGCACAGAAGCAGGCTGCCCACGACCACCAGAACGACCGAGTTCCCGACGCTTTTCTTCGCGTTATCCGCCTCCCTCCTGCCGAGGCTCAGACTGACAAACGCGCAGCAGCCGTCCCCGATCATGACGGCGATCGCCAGAGCGATCACGGTAAGCGGAAAGACCACCGTATTCGCCGCATTGCCGAACGACCCGAGATAGGCGGCATTGGCGATAAAAATCTGGTCCACGATGTTGTACAACGCCCCGACCAACAATGAAATGATGCAGGGAACCGCGTACCGGCTCATGAGTTTCCCGATGCGCTCGCTCCCCAGATAATGATTTGCCTCTGCTTCCATAGTTTCCTTAATTTCCATACAAACGCCCTCTTTCTTTTTTATCGAAAAAATACGCAAGCCTGTGCCCACGCACAAACGCTTTCGTGTGACAGGAAATCGGAAAAATTCCCTAACGACACAAAAAACGTGCGGCACTCAACTGGATTTACGCATCGAGTGCCACACGTTACTGTCATTATACGCAAGGAATTTTATTCTGTCAAAGGCAGTTTTGCACAAAAAATAAGGAAACTGAATTCAATAAAAAGTGAGAGAATTCCCACCTGCCCTTAGCTGAATACTATTACGTTCCCTTTCATGAAAAAGCATCTTGAGGTCTCGCATCCTGAGGTCTCGCATCTTGAGGTCTCGCATCTTGAGGTCTCGCATCTTGAGGTCTCGCATCCTTCGATTTTGCAAATTCCGCCCCAACCTCAAAGTGATATTTCACAATGCCGAGATCGACCTTACTGAAGATTCCGCCCTGATCGGCAAAGGTCACACTGCCGTCTTCCTTCAGATCGATCAAAAATTTCTGCTGATTGATGGCCGTCGGCGCAAGAAGCGCCATCTCCACCCCGTAGTTAAACCAGTATGGCTTCTCCCCGCCGGAGGCGATCACCTTCTCCGGATCCTTTGATCTGTGCTGCTTCCCCTGGTTCGCGCCGTAGCCTATCGCGATCACAATGACCAGCCGCTCGCCTTCTCCTACCTCCGCAGGCACGTTCTTCGGATTAAAAGTTCCCGCCCAGCAGGTGTTCAGTCCCAGTCCCTGCGCAAAGAGCACCAAACGCTCGCCATAGTATCCGATCCGCTCTTCCAGATCATCCCCATCCTTGCCGATGCAGGCGATCACGCTAGGCGCGCTGCCGAGCCCCATAAATTTATTCAACACTCTGTTAAACGTCTTCCCCGCCTCCGGACAAAACTGCATGTGCAGCCCGCCTGCCGCATTGCATTCCGCAATCTTTGCTTTCAACTGCTTTGCCTTGTCCGCTTCAATCGGCTTGTCCAGATAGCTCCGGACAGAGTGACGCGCTTTGATCAATTCGATTTGGTTCATAGTACACCTCGCTTCAATAATAGTGAAAAGTTTTTTGTCCAATAGTAATCGCTTTCGTCCAAAACAGTTCAATTTTGGACGAAAAACCAATCTGTCGGACAAAATGAAGAATCAACGGATTCTCTTAATCAATTACTCATTTCCTTAAACTATTGCAAAAATTAGGGGAATGCGTCTGAGTCATCGTCCGTTCTGATAAGGATTTATTTTCGTCTTCCCACGTCTCCCGATATTCTTCGATATAGAATTTAACGCAGTTCGGATATACATATAAATATCTCCTGCACACTCTTTTGTATAAATCTAATATTCTTTCATCATAGGCAAAATCCAACAAGTGATCAAACAAATGCGATAATTCATCCTCTGAAACTTTCCTGCTGCACACGTCTTCGACCAATGGCAGGTAAATATCATACGCCTCTTGACAGAATTTCTTTAACCTCTCCGCAATCTGAAAGATACTTTCTTCCATTGCACCACCCTTCCCCAATGTTTGAGTATCCCTTTTTATTTCCTCCATTTTTCTCTTTTCTTTTACCCAAGATAGCATTTCTTCTGTCTTTTCACTCAGGATTACCTCCCGGAAACCTTTTCAGACTATCCATGCTGACTAACGATAAAGTTTCCATCTGCTTGACCGCAAGTTCTCGCAACAATACCAGGCGTTCCGACATCTTTTTACCCTGCCCGATCAACACTGCATTGTAGCTTTCCATATTTGCAAATACCAAAAGCTGATTGAGATCCGCATCATCCCGGATATTACCTTTCCTGCCCGGATTGACATCCCGCCACTGTTTCGCCGTTCTGCCAAACAATGCAACATTTAAGAGGTCTGCTTCGTTCGCATATTTGTAAGAAATCTGCTCCGGCGTAAGCTCCGGAGGTATCAAATAATCTTTGATTGCATCAGTATGGAGGCGGTAATTCAGCTTGGCTATCTCACGGTTCAGATTCCAGTTCAGGGAAAGGCGGCTGTTCTCGTCTTTCTTAAGCCTCTGATAATCTTTCATGATATAAAGCTTAAATTCTGCCGAAACCCATGAAGCAAATTCCAGTGCTATATCTGAATGAGCATATGTACCTCCATAACGTCCCGCTTTTGTGACAATACCAATAGCATTCACACTCTCAATCCATTTCGTTGGGGACATAGTAAATGCATGTAATCCAGCTTCACTTCTAAACCCGTCGAATTCGACGGGTTTAAAATCCGGGTTATGCAAGCTTTCCCATAATCCCAAAAATTCGAGTGTCTCACGTCCTCTCATCCAATTCTTAATTACATCATTAGGAGCATTGCTTTTATACTTTGCAATATCAGTCAACGAAATGAACTCATTTTCATAGTCAATTGTGTATATTCCAATGTCAAAACCTTTGGCATGAATAACATCTTTCTTTATATCTTTTGCCATATGCTGTCTCCAATTCTAAACTTATCTCATCCGATAACTTCTATACTAACTGTCTCGAATTCGAGCCAATTGAATCTATCCTCGTTTCTTTATCAACTTCTCATACTTCATCTGATACTCTAGCAACCGCGGGATATATTCCGGCGGAGTGCGTCTGCCTGCTTCCCAGTCCTCCAGAGTACGGACAGGTATTCCCGTATGAGTCGAAAATTCTTTCCTGTTCTCGCCTGTTTCCTCACGAAGTTCCATTATCCTTTTCGCTATATCCATATCCATCGTCCTCCACGCATTGCGATATATATCATAGCACATGATCTGCTTTTTCGCAATGTATGTCCCGCATTTCTTCCTGCTCTATCTTTTTAAGCACATCCGGTCCGTATTTCAGAATCAGCCTGCTCATCACATCAATACAGTGTTCAAAGGTAGTATTATCCTTCGGATCGGCATAATAAGTGTTTTTCTTCTGTTCTACATAATGCTCTCCCTCCTGCACTCTCGCTATAAGATTCCGGTATCTTCAAAGCATGATCGCCACTGGTAGCATTTTTCGTAACATACCCACCTCATGCAAAGGTAGATATTTGATTAATCTTAAGTTACTTTTACTTCATGCCAGGCTGCTTTTTCAGTATGGCATTCTGCACTTTCCAGAGCCTATCCATGTCTACTTTTACTGTCTCCATATCCGTCTGATAAATGCTTCTCCTCATCTATGTTCTATTGTATTGTCTAATAGCTATGTCAAATGAAGGTTTTATAAAATAGAAACTGCCACACAAATCGATTT
>CANQEB010000046.1 GCA_947594085.1 uncultured Lachnospiraceae bacterium
AATACAGAAAAATAAATTTGACATAAAAAAATAAGCCTGACAAGGCTTTCCAGAGATAGGGGTGTCAAAAACCCGAGTCCGGCCGGACCGGAGCCGACGATAATCAAATCATAGATCATATCTTGCCTCCTTTATTGGATTTGTGTTTCATTCAGTATATCAAAAAAAGATTTGTTTGAAAAGGTTTGACAAGCTTAATTTTGTCTGTTATATTTATAGAAACAATAACAATTACTAATTTTATTTGAGTAAGGAGACCGCTATGCCTGCACTGAAATACAGCAGACAACGCGAGGCTGTTCGACATTTTCTGATGACACGCAGGGACCATCCGACTGCAGACACAGTGTACACTTGCCTGCGCGAGGAATTCCCGAACATCAGCCTCGGCACCGTTTACCGCAATCTCACGCTTCTCGCGGATCTCGGGGAGATTCAGCGGATCTCGTCCGATGGTGGCGCGGAGCATTTCGACGGTGACCTCACGCCGCACCAGCACTTTATCTGCTCCCACTGTCACAGGATCTATGACATCCGGGTCGACGGGATGGATTCGCTGCTCGACGATGCACAGAAGGCAGCGCCTGGCAGAGTCGAATCCTGTCGTCTGAATTTTTATGGCGTTTGCGAGCAGTGCGCCTCAGACGATCCTGCATGAGCCACGGCTTTTGGCACATTCAGGTCTTTTGGGAATTCCGGGCTTTTTTTGGTTTTAATGAAAATTAAAATAAATATATTAAAGAAAAGGAGATTTTATTATGGCAAAGTATGTATGTAAGGTATGTGGCTACGTTCACGAGGGAGACTCCGCACCGGAGCAGTGCCCGATCTGCAAGGCACCGGCAGACAAGTTCGAGCTGGTACAGGAAGGCATCACCTGGGCATGCGAGCACGAAGTCGGAATTACCGCAGGCGTCAGCGATGAGATCGTCGCAGGCCTGAGAGCAAACTTCGAGGGCGAGTGCACTGAGGTTGGTATGTATCTGGCTATGGCAAGAGTCGCACACAGAGAGGGTTATCCGGAGATCGGCTTGTACTGGGAGAAGGCTGCTTACGAGGAGGCTGAACACGCTGCGAAATTCGCTGAGATGCTCGGCGAGGTTGTCACCCCGAGCACCAAGAAGAATCTTGAGATGCGCGTGGCCGCTGAGAACGGTGCTACCGCAGGCAAACTCGAGCTGGCGAAGATGGCGAAGGCTGCAAACCTCGACGCGATCCATGACACCGTCCACGAGATGGCAAAGGACGAAGCCCGTCACGGCAAGGCATTCAAGGGCCTGCTGGAGAGATATTTCGGCTAAACAGGATTTCCTTTGCAACAGATCATTTTACCGCATAAAGGATTCCGCCGGGATTAACCCCGGCGGAGTTTTTTACAAAATGGTCTATTGCATTATACTGAGAATTTGCTAAATGATCTGCCAGGAGCAAAATCTGCTCCGTCTCTTCAGCAGGATCAATCCAGAATCTCCATCAGCTTGCCGCAGCAGATCGGGATCTGCTCACCCTTTTTCACGTGAACGGTCTTGTTGCAGGTCGCGCAGTATACGTCGGTGTCGTACGGAGCGATGAATTCCGGAACGGCTTTCTCCTCCTCAGCGGTCAGCCCGCTGATATGGAACTGAGCGACATTCTTCTCCGACGGAACATAGATACCGATCGGCTCAAGGCTCTTGTTGTTCCCGACGCAGTTGCCCATTCTCACCCAGAGAGCCTGCAGCTCGGCGGTCTCCGCCGGATTCTCCGGTACGAATTCTACGATTGCTTTGTCTAATCTGATCTTCATTGATGTTACCTCCCACAGCTTAAAATGTTTTTATAACTGTAGCATTTGCCATTCCTTCTGTCAAGAGCCGGCGTGGTCACTTATCTGTTTCACTTTCCGATCTTATATTCCTCCAGCAATTTTTCCTGATACGCCTTATCCTTTGCGGAGCGTAGTAGATCAGCAGAAAATCGACCAGTTCCTTCGGCACCTCATCCTCATTCGTTCCTTTCGTGCTCAGGAAGATCCGGACCGCCCCGTCCTCCAACTCGCAGTCTCTGATTTCTCTGCACATTGGGACAAACGTCATCCGATACTTCCCGTACCCGAACAGGTCAAATGTCGTGATCATAATCAGATACGTCTGATTCAGGCTGTTATAATCCGCTGTACCTGGCTCCAGAAGAGATGTGTCCATCAACGCCTGATAGTACCGGCTCCGCTTTTCCAGATCCGACTTCTTTTTGTCCTGCATTTCCGTATCATAAACAATCTCATCCTCATCAACGGAAAACAGATCCATCCGGATCGACCGCGCCAGTGGCGTCAGACGCAATTCCTTCTCAGTGGCGCTGTACTTCACAAGCGGAATCTCTCTACCAAGGATAATGCTCAGGACATCCTGCTGCGTCTGCGGATCCTCCATCACCTCGTCAAAAAGGAAACGGGCTGAGAAATTCAGCTCCTTCAGCGGCACGATTGGTACACTCGTTGCGTTATTCAGTTTTTTGTTCATCTGTTCCTCCTTTACTATAACATAACCGGCTTCTTTTTCAAACAGGGAAATGCGGAGAATTCCGCGAGACTTTCACCAGACTTGATTTATCTTCTGATTTTATATTTAACATAATAATATAATATTTCTCATTTTGCAATATAGAACAACATAATATTTATATGAGTTTTCGATTGTTTTAAAAAAGACCGCTCTGCCGATTCTGCCCAGCAGAGCGTCTTTCACCATCTGTTTCATTATTATTCAGTTCCTCAGATCATCCTCCTCACAACCCAGTGTCAACCGCGATCTGACTTCCATTTTTCCCTTTCCTGATCCGGATCTGCTGTGGAATATTTTCCATCAGCTCTTCCCGATGGCTGATGATGCCGACCAGCTTATTCTTTCCGGACAGACCCAACAGAATGTCCATCGCACTTTCGATCGATCTGCGGTCCAGCGTCCCGAAGCCTTCGTCGACAAACAGAGCGTCCATCTGTATCCCGCCGAGATTGGAGGAAACCGTATCCGAAAGCCCCAGCGCAAGGCTCAGAGACGCCTTGAAGCTTTCGCCGCCGGACAGGCTGCTCACTGGCCTTCTATGTCCTGTAAAGTTGTCGAGCACCTCAAGGTCAAGGAAGGTATTACTCCTCTTTCCGAGCGCGTCTTCCTGACGAAACAGCTCGTACTGGCCCTCGCTCATTGGATAAAGCCTGCGGTTTGCCGCCGCGATAATGGCGTCAAACCCTGCCGCCTGGATGTACTGTTCGAGCGTGATCTTCCCTTTTCCGGTCATCCCTTTCACCAGATTATACAGTCGCTGACATATCGCGTACTCCTTGCGGTACTGTTTCAGCTTCGGCCTCAGATCGGAAATATTGTTATATTTGTCCTGATTATTCCGGATTCTGTAATCGATCTCATTTTTCTGCCGGCGGAGCAGATTTACCTTCGCCTCCTGCAAGGTAATCTCCTCCTGAATCGCATTGATATCGATCAAGGTTTTATCCTTCGCATCAGCTGCCGCCTTCTTAAGCTGCTCGGCATTGGTATGTACTGCCTGATCATATTGCTGAATGATCTGCTCCTGTTCCTCGATCTGTTCTTCTGTCGCAACGCAGGCGAGAAACGCATCTGCATCCGCAAATTCCTTTGCTTTCAAGATCCGGGAAAACGCTTCCTGAAGCTCTGTCTCCTCACGCTGCTGTCTTTCATACGTCTCCTTCGAAGCAGTCAGTGCGGCTTTGATCCCCGCTTCCGCCTTTTCCGCCTCTGCCTTTTCTTCCTTCGCATCTGCAATTTTCTTATTGATCCTATCCGCTTCCGCCTGAAGCCTGTCGCGTTCTGCGCGCGCCGCGCCCCAGCTGTCAAAGCGCAACGTCAATAACGACTTAAGCTCCGTGTTTTTTTCAGTGAGCTCCGTCAAGTTCTCTTGCCTGCGCTCAACAAGAGTTTTTGATTTTTCCTCCAGCTTCTCCGTCTCTTTTCCTCTGGCTTCTGCGAGATCTTCCTGCGCTTCCCTCCGTCTGCCGCACTCTTTTTCCGCAGTTTCCTTTTTCCGCGCATTCTCAGAAATCCGCTCCCGGACTTTCTTCCCGCACTCAACAACCAAATCACACAGCTCCGTGACCGACTGATCCGCGAAATTTGCTTCCGTCATTCTGCCTCCGAGATCTGTCACGGCCGAAGCTTCTTCCCCATAGTCTCCAGCTGTCAGGCCTTCGGCATCTTTCAAGCATTCCAGCAGATCTATTTTCAGCTGTCTCTCCATCGCCTCGAAGTCACCGTTACTTTTTTCCACGTCGGCAAGCAACGCGTTCTTGTCCTGCTCCGCCTTCTTTTCCTCGGCCTGAAGCTGCTTGAATTCTTCTTCGGAAACAAATTCCGCAGGCAAAATAGCCAGCCTCGGATGATGAATCGAACCGCAGACGGGACACTCCTCGCCCTCCGTCAGCCCCTGTGCCAAAATTCCGGCGCGGCATCTCTCTAGAACACCCTCCGCCTCAAGCCTTTTTTTCGATGCGTTTTCGTACTTCTTCTGCTTCCTCTTAAAATCCTCCTGCTTTCCCTCCAGAAGCTTCTTTTTCCCGTCGTGCTCCGGAATCCTCTGCTCCACAATCCTGTCGATTTTTTCCTTGAGTTCGCTCAACTTCTCTCCTACGTTTCGAATTCTGCCAAGTCTCTCCTGCGCTTCCTCCAGCCCCTGCGCCTCCTGTTCGAGGGCAGCGATCTTGCGCTTTAGCTCCCTTTTCCTCTCTTCCAGCTGTTGCGCTTCCTTCCCGAGCAGTTCTTTCGCCTGCTCCAGCTCTCCGACCTCAGAAGTCAATACAGCTCTCTGCTCATACTTTTCCTTCTCTTCGTTGAGCCTGATAATTTGATTTCTCAAATCCTCCGCCTTGGGCTCATCTTTCAGGCTTTCCGCCACCGCCATCTCTGCTTTTTCGATCCTGGCTCCGGCCTGTCGAAGAAATTCTTCATTCTTATTTATTTTGTTCTTACTGTCTGCTGCTTCCGCCTTCTTACTCACCCATCGATCATGAGCAGGCTTGACCTCCCGCGTCGCAGTCTTCTCGCGCTCCACGCGTTTGCGACATTCTTCCATCTCTTCTTTGCGGTTCTCAAGCTTTCTTTTTCCCTCGGACAGTTCCTCATAGCGACGGATAAATTCATTATTAATTTTCGCCGTCGTAAATGTGTTTTTCTTCTCTTCCAGAACACGCTCTTCTTCCGCCGTCTCCCCAGTCTTGTCTTCCAGCTCGTGAGCGTCCGCCTCGATGAGCCGGGACAGAACACTGAGGGCTTCTTCTATATTCCATGCACTGCGGCTTTCTTCCATCCTTGCCCGGATCAGGAAAAGCTCCGCGTTCGATTCGTTCTCCCTCTCCGCCGTCACATCCCCGAAATACTGAATGATACTGCCTTCCGTTTCCGCCTTCTGGCGATAAGCAGCGTCCATGCGCTCCTTCAGCTTAAACTCAACCTTCTGATATCCCTCTGTCCGGAACATTTTCCGAAGAATCTCCGTCCGCTCCTCCGTCTTCGCATTCAGCAGATGAAAAAATTCCCCCTGCGCGATCATCGCGATCTGCTTGAACTGTTTGACATCGATGTGAAGCAATTCCGCCACTGCAGCATTTACGGGCCGGATCCCTTCGTGCAACGGCTGCCCTTCGCAGTAGAATACTGCTTTTTCGTTCTTTGCGGTCATGCCCGCGCCGCGCTGCTTGGGCCTCTCATAGGCCGGCTCCCGGTACACACGGTAATTTTTCCCCTGATGAGAAAAATAAAAATCAACGTAACTCTCCACGGTGTTTTTGGCATACTCGCTGCGCAGATGCCGGGTGTCGCGATAGATTCCGCTGGTCTCCCCATAAAGCGCATAGCAGATCGCGTCGAAAAGAGTGGTCTTGCCGGCGCCGGTGTCCCCGGAGATCAGAAACAGCCCCTTTTCCGCAAACTGCTCAAAGTCAATGGCAGGCATCGTATCCGCATAAGGCCCGAAGGCGCTCACAATCAGCTTAATCGGTCTCATCCGTCACACCCGCCTCTCTCGCAATTTCATTCATAAGGCTGATCTCTTCCTCACTGATCTCACAGCTATAGATCGAACGATAAAAATCAGAAAACAATTCAAAAAAAGACTTGTCCTCCGTAACCCGGGAAAAATCCACCTGCCCGATTTCCCTGGTATGAGCGTTGTCATAATCGATTTTTACCGTGTTCGGATAATATTGCTGGAAAATACTCATGGCATCGCTGACCGTGTCCTCGTCCGTCAGGGTCGCGTAGATAAAGTCGTCGGGGGAAACGATATTCTCCTTTTTCAGCAGCTGCTCCATCCTTCCCTTCAGATGGCGCATATCCCGGAGTGGTTTCAAGGCTACAAGCTCGACAGAAACCTCACCTTTTTCGCCCAGTGTGACGATCGGGAAAGACTTGTCGTTTTTCACCTCGCTCAGAGAATATTTCAGCGGAGAGCCGGAATAGCGGATTTCGTCTCTCCCCACCCTCTGCGGAGAGTGAATGTGACCCAGCGCAACGTAATCAAACGCCTGAAAACAGTCCGCGCCGATCTTTTCCACGAGACCCACATTCAGGACAGCCGCGCTCTCTGAGCCTCCCATCAGCGGCTCCTCTCCCTTTCCTGTTACAAACTGGTGGGCGACCAGAATATTTCTCTCACTCTGGTCTATACCCGCGTGCTTCAGCACGACGCGAACCGCCTGATCGTAGGAATCGATCTCCTCCTCCGGGAAAAAGTGTTTTACCTGAGACGCCTTGACAAACGGAAGCAGGTACACGTTCACCTTCCCGTGCTCATCCTCCAGCTCCTGCCGGTAGAGCGTCCCATTGTATTTGGAAGAAATGTATAATCCGTTTGTCTCAAAGAGACTGCTGCCAAAATTCAATCGCTCGTCCGAATCATGGTTGCCGCTGATGACAAATGTCTTTATCTTCCTGCCCGCCAATTCGGAGATAAAGGAATCGAACAAGCCTACCGCTGCTTCGCTCGGAATCGACTTGTCGTACACATCCCCCGCAATCAGCACCGCGTCCACTGCGCGCTCGCTGGCAATCTTCAGAATCCGGTTCAAGATAAATTTCTGATCCTCAATCAGACTGAATTCGCCCAGCGATTTTCCTATGTGCAAATCAGCTATATGTATCAGTCGCATTCGCAAGAACCACCTTTCCGTGCCTGTTTTATGTCGCTCCTATTCTCTCGGCCAGCGTTACGATTCACCCCGTGACCAGCAATTGATCAGCCTCTCCTTCTGCGCCCGCGTCAGCTGCTTGATCTCCCACTCCCGGTGCATGGCATCCTCTTTCGTCTCATATTCCTCATAGTAGGCCAGCTTTACCGGAAGCCTGCTTCTCGTGTATTTCCCGCCCCGCCCCTCACTGTGCGTCCGGACACGCTTTTCCAGGTCATTCGTCCAGCCTGTGTAGAGCGAGCCATCGCCGCAGCGCAGCATATAAGTATAATTCATATTCCGCCTCCTGCTATGTACCATTCTCTGTCGTATATGCCGCCGAACATCTTAACCCGTCAATCCATATTCCAGCACTTACATCAGAGCAAAATAAAATCAGGAAAAATATATTTCATTTCCCCTGAATTTTATCCCAAATCGCCTTCTATGTAAAGGGATGGCGGACCATCCCCTATATTTTGAAGCAACCGGCACAAACTAGTACCTTACCCAGAAAATTGAAAACCTCAAGTGAAACGCCGACTGCAGATTGTATACCTTAATGAAACAGCTCAGCTGTTTCCCCATCCCGTAGGGATTTGAATTACGGGACGCCCTGTGGGTATATTATATTATACTCCTCATTTTTTCGGCTGTGCGAATTTTTAAGGCTCTGATTTCTGTTTTGCCAGATCTAAGCATCTACATGCTATCAGGCATAACATGAACAGGCAACATTTTCTGCAGTCTGCGGCCACACCCGGGGATGCGCTGCTCTGCGTCATCCCATGTATCTACCCTATGGGCGTACCTTGTGAAGCTGTTTTCCCCGTGATCTTTCCTGGCAAACCCGCTGCGTCTTTTTACTCCAAATACAGCACCGGGTCAACCGCCACATCATTCTGTGTCATTCCGAAATAAAGGTTGCTGCCCTCCACGGTGTAATATTTCGTCGGCTCACTGACATATCCGAGCAATGCGCCTGCGTCGACAACATCACCTTCCGCCACTGCCAGCTCCTTGAGCTGTCCATAAGTGAGCTTATACCCATTGCCGATGTTGAGCACCAGTGTGATGCCGGTCTCATCCTCCACGCGAATTGTCTCGACGATGCCCTTTGCTGCGGCCAGAACCTGATTGCCTGCCTCGCTGCTGATAATCAAGGCCGGATTGTACTTGTACTGATCCAGTGTCGGGAAGTATACGGTGCCATCCATACTATAATCGATCAAAATCGTGCCTGCGGCCGGCCACAGGAGAGATTCCTGCTCTGTGAAATTAACTCCTGCATCGATCAGCGCCTGCTCGGAAATTGTGTTTCCGGAGGCCGCTTCGGCTGCGTCCTGCGTGTCAGATACTTCGTTATCCACCGTACCATTTGTGCCTGCCATCTCCTCATCGGTCAAGCTATCCGCAGGCTCTGTGTTGTCGTCAACTGCATTGTCTGTGCCTGCTGATTCAGCTGCATTGTCTGTAACGGGATTTGTCATGGAAGCATCCTCCTCCACCACACTGCCGGATGCCTGTGCCATATCTTCCTCATCGTCCTTGTTCAGTGTCGGAAACAGCTCATCATCATTGGCTCCACCTGCCGCGTCCTCACCCAGATATGCCACCTGTCCCAGCTCGGTCTCGGTCTGCACCTCACCGTCCTTCGTCCTGCGCGCGCCGTTCAGCGCCGCGATACCGCCCAGCACAAGAATACCCGTGATACACAAGCTGAGTGTCCAGATACTGCTGCGTCTCGTAATGAAATTCTTAAAGTCTCTCTTATTCATATCGTTCACCTCATCCATTAGATTCCTCTTCCCACGCAAAAGCGCGGCCCTGTTACGGTTCAATGATAGGATTGCCAGAAAATCGCAGCTTATTCAAAAAAAATAATAAACTTGAAATTCTCAAGAGACGTGATATACTGTTCGCGAAAGTGATAAGCCGTGCAGATACGCTGGAGCGACAAATGCCCATGACTTCGGAAAAGAATAACTTTTCCGAGATTGAGCACGGCCCCATTATATAAAGGAGGTTTCTGAATGTCACTGGATGATTACAGAAAGGCATACAAACTCGGAAAGAAGGATTATCAAACTCGTATGATGCACGGGCAGCGACCAATCCTGGACGCACTGGAAAATATTCTCCCGGCAGGTGAAGGACACTCCTTGGTTCCCCTCGGTCTGATGCAAATCCCGATCGACCAGATCGCCGGCACTATGACAGAGGGCCGCAGCAATGTCTTTTCAAGCAATTTCATGCCAATCCTCAGCGAGAACTCTGAATTCGCACAGAAGTGGATCAACCTGAGTACAGCCCATACCGAGGAAGGCATCCGCGAACCGGTCAAAGCATACGAGTACATGAACAAATTTTACATAGAAGAAGGCAATAAGCGCGTCAGCGTCATGAAATACTTTCAGGCTGTCTCTATTCCTGGAAACGTGACCCGCATCATGCCGAATCGCACGGAAGAAAAGGAGAACAAGATCTATTTTGAATTTCTCGATTTCTACAAGGTCGCAAAGATCAATTATATCTGGTTTTCAAAAGAGGGCAGCTTCTCCAAATTACAGAAGATTGTCGGCAAAAACCCGGAGGATATATGGACAGACGACGAGCGGATGGACTTTAATTCGCTGTACAATCGCTTCACCGCGGCTTACGAGGCGAAAGGTGGCAGCACGCTCACTTCCATCACGCCCGGCGATGCGTTTCTTTCCTTTATTAAGCTGTATGGCTATCAGGAATTGATTAACAAGACCTCCAATGAGATCAAAGAGCTCGTCACGAAGAGCTGGGAAGAATTTCAGATGCTCTCACAGGGCGATGAAGTCGAACTGAAGATGAATCCCGTACCGGAGAAAAAGCTTAGCCTGAGTCGCCTGCTGCCGCTGAACACCGTGCAGCTGAAGAGCACAAAGCTGAAGATCGCGTTTATCTACGAAAAGACCGTTACCTCCTCCGCATGGACCTACTCGCACGAGCTGGGCCGGCTGCATCTGGAGCAGATGTTCCCGGATGAGGTCAGTACAATCTATTTCGACAACGTTACCGAACAGAACGCGGATGAATATATCGAAAAAGCAATCGAAGAGGGCTGCGATATCATCTTCACAACAACGCCGATCTTCGCCCCTGCCAGCGTAAAGGCCGCGATCGCGCACCCGGGCGTCAAGATCCTCAACTGTTCGCTGAACACCTCACACCGCTACATCCGAACCTACTACGCGCGGATGCACGAGGCGAAGTTCCTGATGGGCGCCATCGCGGGCGCAATGGCGGAAAACGATGTCCTCACCTATATCACCGACTATCCGGTATTCGGCAACATCGCGAATATCAACGCCTTCGCGCTCGGCGCAAAGATGATCAACCCGCGGGTAAAGGTTTATCTGGAGTGGTCCACGCTGAAGGATTACGACGTCACCGAGAGTCTCCAGCGCACCCATCCGGACTGTGTCTCGGCCCGGGACATCGTGATCCCGGAGGATGCGTCCCGCTATTTCGGCATTTACCACATGGACAACGGCCGCCCGCGCAATCTGGCCATGCCGCTGTGTCACTGGGGCAAGTTCTACGAGCGCCTGATCCGCACGATCATGGACGGCACCTGGAAGCATGACGACAACACGGCGAAGGCGATCAACTATTGGTGGGGCATGTCATCGGGCGTCGTCGATGTCATCTGCTCGAAGAACCTGCCGGTCGGGACAAAGCGTCTCGTCGAGCTTTTAAAGCATACGATCACCGCCGGGGAATTCAACCCGTTCGCGGGCGTCCTCTACTCCCAGACCGGCATCATCGAGGGCAATCCGGACGCCGTCCTGACGCCCGAGGAGATCATGAAGATGGACTGGCTGGCGGAGAACATCGTCGGCTTCATCCCGAAGGAGGAAGATCTGCGCGAGCACGCCCAGCCGGTCGTATCACAACAGGGACTGCAGGCGAAGTAGAGCCGCGGCAACCAAATCCTTTTGCCGATAAGCGCCCGGGAAAGACATGCTGTCAGAACTGTGTCCGGTCCGCAGAAATGAAATTGAGAACAAGGAAAACAAGACGATGCGCATACTCGCGATCGCAGATGAGGAATCCCCTTATCTGTGGGATTATTTTGAAAAGAGCAAACTGGATGGGATCGATCTGATCATCTCCTGCGGCGATCTGGATCCGCACTACCTCTCGTTTTTGGCGACGTTCACCACCGCGCCGGTTCTTTATGTGCGCGGCAACCACGATGAGAAGTACGACAAGGTCCCGCCCGACGGCTGTATCTGTATCGACGACGACATCTACGTCCACGAGGGCGTGCGCATCCTCGGGCTGGGCGGCTCCATGCGCTACCGCCCCGGGAACTATCAATACACGGAATTCCAGATGCGCCGCCGGGTCGCAAAACTGCGTTTTAAGCTCCTGCGGCGGCGCGGCTTCGACATTCTGGTGACGCATGCCCCGGCCTATCAGCTCAACGACGGCCGCGACCTTCCGCACCAAGGCTTTAAGGTCTTCCTCACCCTGATGGAAAAATACAAGCCCAAATTTTTCCTGCACGGACACGTCCATCTGTCCTACGGGCGGGCTCACAAGCGTTACGACAAATATCAGGACACACACGTCATCAACGCCTGCGGGCGGTATGTGTTCGACTTCGAGGACGAAAATCCGGGGCATCTGGGGGCGCGGTAAAGCTTAACTTTCCGGCGGGGCGTTTTAAGCATAAAAATAAGGACACACCAAAAATCCATGTGGATTTTCAGGCATCCCCTTTTCTTCTGTAGATTGGGTTTTCCTCTTCCTCTTTCGTCTCATCAAATCCTGCTGCGTTGCTATACTGTCTCGCAGTTCGGCTTTTCCTGCTTCTGCCGGAGTTCTTCTAACTGTTGTGCCATTTCATCATAGAGCCGCCGGTTTTCTTTGGACTGCATCTCCAGCAGAGCAATTTTTTTATCCCGCTGCTCAAGCTCTGTTTTCAGAGTTTGGTTCCTTTCTTCGAGCGTTTGCTTCTGCTCCTCCAGCATTCGCTTCTGTTTTTCCAGGCCTTGCTTCTGTTCTTCCAGACCTTGCTTCTTTGCTCTCAGGTCCTGAAGTTTCGTTTTCATCTGTTCTTCCTCTTCCCGCATGTCATCGATCATGTTCATGACGGTGTTTTCATCCAATATCCGCAGTTCTTCTGAAAATAATCTCATAACATCCTCCATATCCCTGCATATGCGGTATATCTCCTCGTACATAGCGCGGAATTCCGGGTAATTCTCAATCAGACGAATAATTACTTCCGGATCGTCCTGACTCAGAAATGCCAGCCATGCCTCGGTTTCATCTGAGACACCTTCATTGTGAATCTTTTCCCCGAAGATGTCAAGCGGTATAA
>CANQEB010000047.1 GCA_947594085.1 uncultured Lachnospiraceae bacterium
CACTAGCCCGCTGTTGTCCCCTTGCACCATGATGATCGCGCCGATGATGCGTGTGGAGAGTCCCCACGAGGTCTGATGCACATATTTCAATGTATTATCCTTGTCCGCGAACTGGATCCCGAACGCCCGCGCGAAGCCATCACCGAAATTGTGGCTCGTGCCGGACTGCAGCGCCTTGCCGTCGTGCATCAGCGCCTCAATCGTGTAGGTCGCCTCCGCACCTGCGAATTTCTCCTTGTCGGTCTTGCGGCCGCGAATCACCGGAATCGCCAGCACCTCCTCACAGAAGTCCGCATAGACATTCAGCATCTGCTGTGTGCGCTCCTCAGCCTCCTCGGCGGTCGCGTGTACCGTATGCCCCTCCTGCCACAGGAATTCCCGCGAGCGCAAAAACGGCCGCGTCGTCTTCTCCCAGCGCACCACGGAACACCACTGATTGTACACCCTCGGCAGATCACGGTAGGAGTGCACATCGTTCGCGTAGAAATCGCAGAATAACGTCTCCGAGGTCGGGCGCACACACATCCGCTCCTGCAGCGGCTCGAGTCCGCCGTGCGTCACCCACGCCACCTCCGGCGCGAAGCCCTCCACGTGATCCTTCTCCTTCTGAAGCAAGCTCTCCGGAATAAAGATCGGCAGGTACACGTTCTCCACGCCCGTCTCCTTGAAGCGACGGTCCAATTCATGCTGGATGTTCTCCCACAGCGCATACCCGGCCGGCTTGATCACCATACATCCCTTGACGCTGGTGTAATCGATCAGCTCCGCCTTCTTAACAATATCCGTGTACCACTGCGCAAAATCCTCTTCCATGGAAGTGATCGCTTCCACAAGTTTCTTTTCTTTTGCCATAATATTCTCCTCCTGCTCTATCCTGATCATTTAAGTGAAATTCCGTGCTTTTTCGCCCATTTGCGAAACTGTTTGCTGTCTGCATCCCACGAGGCATAGGCTTCGTCGCCTCGATGATCCTGCAGATCATAGTTTTCCCGCAGGTACCGTGCAAGCGTCCTCGTGACCTTGATCGCCCCGCTCGTGTTGAGATGGGAATAATCCAAAAAGTCTTTTGAGTAGTCCACTCCCGGCTCATCGGTCCTCTGATAATAGAAATAGGGAATCCCTTTCTCAGCCATATATCCCTCAAGCTCGAGGTATTTCGCCTGCGCAGAGAAATAGAGATCGCGGTCATCCTTGGTGTCACTGTGATAGGTAAACGGAGCGATATAGACCACCAGCTCAATCCCTTTCTCCTCACAGAGATCCGCAATGCGCTCAAAATAATCGTAAAATACCGACGGCACCTCCTCCGGCTCTGTGGGAAGCTCAGGGGTAAGCACCTTTGTGACCTCATCGGAGATCAGCGCGCCCTGCGACCAGGCATCGCGGTTAAAGTCCACATCCTTCAACTCACTCCACCGTGAATGATATTTCAGAAACGGCACAAAATAAGTAAGCTTTGTCTTTATCGACATTCTGTCACCGAGATCCATGATCATATCATACTTCAGCTTGCTCAAGGGCATTCCATCACAGCAGGAGCGCAGCGCCGCATCGTCCGTATACTTCCGGTCAGAAAAGAAATAGTAGCCTTCCATGATCAATACCTTCGGACTTTGATACTTCAACGCCTCGCGAAGCAGCCAGTAAGACTCAGCCGCTGTCTGCCTGTAGCTCCCCATCACATAGGACGTCATTCCTTCCTCTTGCCACAACAGGTTTGGCAAAAAAGAGCAAAAGCCGTGGCTGCTCCCCAGGATAAGTACGTCCAAAGAATTTTTGTCAAGCTCATAAAACGAATGAACCATATCTGTATTCCCGGCCACTTTTGTCCGAAATATCTCGGAGACCCGTCCAAAAACGAGCAGAAAGATCATCCAAAATATGAGAATACCGAGTATGCGCCCAAATAGCTTTTTCCTTTTTTCAAAAATGCGCAAATCTGCCTCCTCCTTTTTGCGTTTCCTATTATTCCATATTTTATCTGCAAAATCAAGCATCTCCGAAAATTAATCTTCTGCGCACAAAATAGAAGATCTCCAAACACCCCAAAAGGACTTTCCGGATGACATGCGCACATTTCTCTGCTATAATGCTTATATCTGCTGTCATTACTATATTTGGCTGATGTATACTTGTCAAAGGGAGGTTCTATGAAAGTTCTCGGACTTCAAAAACTGACTCTTCTCGATTTTCCGGGCCGTGTGGCCGCAATTGTATTTACGGGCGGCTGCAATTTCCGCTGCCCCTTCTGTCAGAACAGTTCTCTCGTGCTCGCGCCGCAGACTGTTCCGCAGATCAGCGATGAGGAATTTCGCCAGTTCTTGAAGAAAAGACAGGGACTTCTCGACGGCATTTGTGTGACCGGCGGCGAGCCTACACTGCACGCAGACCTTCCCGAGTTTCTTGCCTCCATCAAGAGCGCCGGCTATCTTGTCAAGCTCGATACAAACGGTACAAATCCCGCGATGCTAGCGTCACTTCTGGATGACAAGCTTCTCGACTATGTCGCAATGGACATCAAGGCTGGTCCGGAGCATTATGCGCAGGTCTGCGGGCTTGAAGACTTATCCTCAGACGCTGTGACAAGCCTCCTTGCGGACGTACGTCGCTCCGTCGAGCTCTTGAAAAATTCCGGGATCGAGTATGAATTTCGCACAACGGTCGTGAAAGGATTGCACACGGCAGAGGATTTTCAGGATATCGCTTTGTGGCTTTCTGGCTGCCGCGCTTACTTTTTGCAGGCGTTTCGGGACTGCCCGGAAGTGCTTCTGGCAAATCATCCTTTCTCGTCTTTTGGCGAGGAGGAGATGAAGGAATTTCTGGCAATCGTACAAAAAGAGATCCCCCAGGCTTCCCTGAGGGGTCTGTAAAACGGTCTTTCTCATATTTGCTGCAGCCTGCGGCACCAGTACCCAAAAGTCTGACTACAATCTCTGCGCGTACATTCTCTGAACTGATCATAGCCAAACATCTGCGCCATATAAGTTTCCTGTGGACTGCGTATTCCCGGCACTCCCAATATGTATGTTCCATCGTCGAGCAACCCCAGAAGGAGATGTCTGTACTGATAGAAACCATGCTGCAGAAAGCTGCTCCGCCCTACATTCCAGTTCTCCTGCTGCAGCCGGACAATATCACACGGTTGAATCATAACACAATGCTTCATTTCCGTGTCCGAGAACGGTTGAAACGGGGTTCGCTTCCGAAGCAAATCCTTTATAACAGCGCTAGCCTCCGGACAGTCGGCAGTCTGCTCACCAGCTTCCTGGTCATCTACGCCAGCTGCCTCGACCTGATCTGCCCGGCCTTGATCCGCCATTTCCGACTCGTCAAGCTGCTCCGATGCCACCGGCTGCTCCGGCACCACCATCTGTTCCGACTCGTCAAGCTGCTCCGATGCCACCGACTGCTCCGGCACCACCATCTGCTCTGACTCACCAAGCTGCTCCGATGTCACCGGCTGCTCCGGCACCACCATCTGCTCTGACTCGCCAAGCTGCTCCGATGTCACCGGCTGCTCCGGCATCGCCACAAAATGCTCCATGTCGATCTCTTCATCATCCCAGACCGTGATGAAGCGTCGCATATCGCTGCTCTCCACCCACAGCCCTGACAGATCTCCCATCCCGTATTTCCCGCCGATCGGCGCGTCGGCCCGAAACGCCCATTCCTCGGCAATCTGCTGTACCGGTCTTATCTCTCCCAGCAAAATTCCCTGCAGACGGTCCGGCTCACGCACAAACCCATAGACCTGTATCGGAGACCTGGGGCAGACTTCCGCGGTGATGCGGAGCAAGATTCTCCACATTCCGTTGCGCAATTCTACCTTCGCAAAGCCCGCATTTTTCTGTTTTTTTCCATCTATATACTCGTAGAAATAAGAGATAAATCGCCTGTATTCCGGCATCTGTGCTCACATCCTTTCACATAAAAATATATGTCATCCCGGACATGATCATGCCTGCTTTTCTCTTGATTTTCTCTTAATTTTTTCTCTTGCCTTCTCTCTTTATTTTTCTTCTGATTTTTCTCCTGCTTACTCTTGTTTCTCCAAGCCAGTCTGCTGTAGACATGGAATCCCGAACCAGAACTCTACCCCGTGTTCCTTATTCTCCATCCCACACTCGCCACCGTGCTGTGACACAATGCTCTTCACGATATACAAGCCAAGCCCGGTGCCGCCTTCGCTCTCCCTGCCGATCACACTGCCCTGGTAGAAGCTGTCCCAGAGCTTGTCAATATCTTTTTCTGCGACCCGCTCTCCATCATTGTACACGGAGAAAATAATATACTTGCCGTTGCGGTCGACGGATACTTTGACCGTACTGTTCTCCGGCGCATAGCGGTAAGCGTTCATCAGGAAATTCGTGATCGCCCTGCGCAAATTCTCGGAATTTCCCTTTATCATACAGTCAGGCTGTTTCTGCAGATCAATCTGAATTTTCCTCTTTGCAAACAAGACTGAGAAATCCTGAACCGCTGCGTCCGCGATCGCCCCGAGCTCCAGGGGTTCCATGGGAAGTTCCTCGATGCCCTCCTCCACAGAGAAGATCTGCAGCATGCTGGAGATCATATCATTCATTCTCTGGACCTCTTCCATCGCAGAGTCACAATACTGCTGCCGCTTTTGGACGTCCTGCACGATCGACAACATCTCCATCTGCCCGGAAATGATCGCCAGTGGAGTTTTCAGCTCGTGGGAGACATTGTTCACAAAACGCTTCCTGTGCTGCTCCAGCTCCGCCCTGCGCTGATTGTCCTGCTGCAAGAGCTGATTGTACGTCTCAAGGTTCTGAATGTAGCTCTGAATCTGACCGGACATCTCGTTTATACTCGCCCCAAGCTCGTTGAGCTCCTGGTATTTGGTCGTCTCGGAAACCTTTTCTGAGAAATCCTTGTCCGCGATCTTCCTCGCTACCCTGGCCGCATTCTCCACCGACCGGCCAATACTTTTTGCAAGTATACGTGCACAGATCGTGCCAAAGATCAGAAAAGCAGCAATCACGAGAAAAAGGACACTGCGCGCATAAGCTGTGCTCCTGTCAATCACAAAGGAGGATTGCGTGATCATGATATAAAACTGATCTCCACCCTGTTCGCAGATTCCCCGCAGGACAACTCTTCCGCCCGATTTTATCTTCTCATATTTTGCCGTGGCGTTCCTCGTGTATTTCGCGACCCACTGCTCCTTCAGCTCCTGGTCATCACTGCTGCTGATATACTGAGATTTGTTCGTGGCATACAGAAGGTGAAATTCTTTATCGCGAATGCGAAATCTGAGATTTTTATTTTCATATGGCTCCAGAAAACTGTCGGCATAGTCCTCCCACTCGTCCTCCGCCGCCATACCCTTGATTCGATTTTCCTCCTCACAGAGTGTCGGGAGATCCTCATTCAGCAGCAAGCCATACACCTCATCCATCATTCTGCACTGCTCCTGAATGTAGTAATGTCTCGACATGCTGGAGTAGAGAATCCCGATACCGCCCGACACCATCGTGAGCAGCAGAACCAGAATGGCAAGCAGCCGCCCGCTAATTGTCTTCATCTTCCTTTACCTCAAAACGATAGCCGATTCCGTATAGCGTATCAATATATTTCCCGTATTTTCCCAATTTTAAGCGGATCTGTTTCACGATCGTATCGACAGAACGGTCTGTTCCATTGTAATCGATTCCCCACACTTCGTCCAGGAAACGGTCTCTCCTCAGAACGATCTTCTCATTTTCCATAAAGAATCGCAACACCTCGTACTCCCGCGGTGTGAGCGGAACAAGCTGCCCATTCAGAAAGATCTTGTGCGCTTTGTCGTCAATGGAAAGCGCTCCGTATGTCTTTCTGCGGTCCGTCCCTTTCGTGCGCCGTAGCAAAGCCTCGATATGCGCTTTCAGGACCGAGAGCAAAAACGGCTTCACAAGATAGTCATCCGCGCCAAGCGAGAATCCCCGCAGCTGATCCTCCTCACCGCATTTTGCCGTGAGAATGATGACCGGGACGTTTGATCTCTCACGGATTTTCGTCAAAGCTTCAAAGCCGCCCATGATCGGCAGCATCAGATCAAGCAAAACCAGGTCCGGCCACCCGTTGGCATCCGCATTAAATATGCGCACAGCCTCTGCTCCGTTCTGCGCCTCCATCGTCAGGTAACCATTCAGCTGAAGATACTCCTGTATTGTGCTGCGAAGCTTTTCCTCGTCTTCGACCAACAGAATCCGTGTCTTTTCGTTCGTTGCTCTTTCCTCCATCTGTTTCTTTCCTCTCCGAGCATCGCTCATTCTATGGCAGATACTATCACATTTTGTAAAAAATGTTAAAACTTTTGTCATTTCTTCGTAAACAGTTAATCATACCAATGTGAAGGAAATGTGTTTTGTATGCAAAAAGGGCTGTTTCACAACAGCCCTCCCTTGAGACTCCCAATGTAGTATCCTTAATATTCCTGGTATGATACGCTTCCATCCGAGTATGTGATCTCCCAATATCCATGGCCGCTTCCGTCGCAGTCATCGAACCTCTGGCGCTTCACCTCTGTGCGGCCGCCACCACCGCCCGACTGCTGTGAAGCTGCTGCCTGTGCGGCCGCCGCCTGCGCAGCCGCTGCCGCCTGGGCCTGACGAATCTGCTCGCGCGCCGCCTCCTCGGCCTGCACCGCCGCGATTGCAGCCTGCTCATCCTCGCTGATGCATCTGCGCACGGTGTAGCCTGTCACGTCGTCCTTCTTCACCACATAGTGCGTAGCCGTCTCGCCCAGCACCTCGATCGCGTCCCCGCGGCTGATCACGCCGAGGATCTCCGCGTCGTCGTTTGGCTCACTGCGAATATACACATCGTCCACCGCAAAGAGCTCCGCCGGCTCGCTGTAAGTCAACTCTCCCGTCTGCCCGATCCTGCGTTCTTTCCCGGATGTCAGGCTCGTGTAATTGATAAACGCAAACGCGCCGTCTGTCACGAGCTCCGGATTCGACAATGCCTCATACGGAACATTCAAAAACTCATACTGCTGTCCATCAGCAGCGATCATGACCACATTGATCAGCGTCTCATCCTCTTCCTGCATCTCCACGGAGGCCGACCGAATGGGAAGCTGCGCTGTGTTCTTGATCTCAATCGGATCTTTGTCCTCAATTGTCAAGGTGATCGTCTCCAGAATCTCCGCATCTGCGTCATCCGCAGCCTCTACTTCCGCCACGGTCACGGATTCAGACATGCCTTCTGTCTCATCCGCGAAGGCCGACATTGTCATGCCCATGCACAATGCCGCTGTGATTCCCAGCGCGATTCCTGTTCTCTTTTTCATAATTTTTTCCACCTTTCTTGTCTTACTTTTTGATGTTTATATTACATGAGTTTTGCCTGGCTCGAAAAACCTGCGGCTCTCCCGCAATGTACGGCTTATCTTCCTCCGGCGCAGCTCATTGCTTTCTCATAGCTTACGGTGTATAGACCGTCGACTGGAACACCCGCGAGAGCGTCCCATCGGTATCCACATACAATTCCACCAAAATTTCCTCGCCTTCCAATCGGCCTTTCTCAATATACGCCGCGTATCCGCAGTCTGTCTTGCCATCCTCTGACTCGATATTCATGGGGAACGCCTCGTAGGTATTCTCCCCATCGATGCAAAGGTAAATCTCCGAGTTCGTCGCAATATAAGCCTCATCGACCGCCCCTCCAAGCTTTAGGAACAGCCCTTCATCCGACGCCTCGCACGTCGTCGCTCCTGGTTTCGCCGTGCAGTCCTGCGCCTGTAAAATCGCGATCTCCCGCTCCGGCGACTGAAACACCGGCGGATTCTTGCCCATCTCCGGCAGGAATCGCTCCGCGCGCTCCACAACGACCGTATCTGCATTGCAGAAAAACATATCATCGACATAGTAAGGGACGCCCCTGGAGAATTCTGCCGACGCGTACTCCTGGGCCATAAACGGAAGCAGCGCATTGCCGAACGAGTCACGGTACATCAGCAGTCCGCCCTCGGCATCCGCCCGGCTCGTATCGATCAGCGGGTCAAACGTACTCTCAATCTCAGTGACATACTCATAGGTGAACGGCTCGTCATAGTAGATCTCATCCTCCGGTGTAACGGCCTTTGGATACAGCATCACATCAAGATCGCCCTCATAATCCGTGCGCACCGTGTAATCGGCGCCTTCATAAGAGCGATGATCCTTGTCCAGCGCGTCCAGGATCGTCTCTGCCGCCAGCGCTGCGCCCTTGTTGTTCCAATGAGAATCCCGCGCGTGGTACAGGACTTCGTCCTTCGCCTCAAAGACACTGTACAAATCTACATAGTTGACACCCTGCTCCTCGAGCACCGGCCGCAGGCGATCTATGCTGTGCGTACCGCTCACCTTTGTCCGATAATAATATGGCATATGCTCCGGGTACAGGGAATTCTTGTTGGGCGCAACCGTAAATAAGAACGTCCTCCCGGCATTCTCAATATATTCCTGCATCATACTCAGCGTATGGGCAATATTGAAAATCCCCCTGTCACTGAGCACTTCGCTCCCAAGATAATCCTCCAGAGAATCCATGTAATAGAGCCACCCGTCCGTACCCTTGATCACGCCGTCCTCCGTCGAGATTCCAAATATCTTTCCCCGCAGCTGCGCATCCGCCGTCACCATCTCCTGGCGATAAGCGAAGTGCTCCTCAAACCAATCCCCGGCCTCAGACAAGAATTCCTTGTTCCATCCTTCTTCTGACTTTAGCGTCGGGAATTCAGAGAGCTTCCGGTTCTCCGAGGACTCTGCGCCCTTGTACCACAGTAGTCCTCCCAGTGGAACCAGGCAGATCACAATGGCAAGAGCCAGATAAACAGTCATTCCTAGTCTTCTCATCGCAATTCCCCCACCTTAGAACCGAAAATAAATAAACGGATTGTACGTGCTGCCAGACAGACTCAGGATGCACAGTACAAGCCCTGCCAGACTCGCAAACCAGGTCAACGGCTCATACCCTTTGTACTTCTCAAAGTACCGCTTGACCGGTGCAGACGCCACAGCCGAGATCACCAGCACAAACAGATACAGCGGTGTCAGCTGCTGCACCGCGAGGCTCATAGCGGCAGATTCAAAGTGAAAACCGGTAAACATCTCGCGGATGAAAAGCAGACCCTGTCCCATCGTGTCAGCACGGAAAATCACAAAACCAACCGTCACAACCAGAAGCGCATAGACATGCCCCAAAAAGCACAGTGCCACTTGCCGTCCCGTGCGCTTTCCCCCGTCGAGGGCTGCCGCGCGGACTTCTCCGTCTGTCTTCTTCTCGGATTTCCCTCCGGGCCAATATTCCTCAAGCATCAGGAAAAATCCGTGGTACAGGCCCCAGACCACAAACGTCACATTAGCTCCATGCCACAGTCCGGTGCAGAAGAACACGATAAATTTGTTGAGGACCGTACGCGCACGTCCCTTACGGTTGCCGCCGAGCGGAAAATACAGATACTCTCGGAACCAGCCGGACAGTGACATATGCCACCGCCTCCAGAACTCCCGGATGCTGCCCGACACGTAGGGATACTGGAAATTCTCCCGGAAATGGAAGCCAAACATCTCTCCCATCCCCAGCGCCATATCGCTGTACCCGCTGAAGTCAAAATAAATCTGGAACAGATACGATACCGCGGCGATCCACGCCGTCAGGATATTGATGCTCCCCGCGTCCGCCGCAAAGAGCGTATCTGCGGTCAGCGCCATCACATTGGAAATCAAGACCTTTTTTGATAACCCTGCAATAAATCTGCGCATACCACGCGCGGCATCCTCGGCCGTCGCGTGCCGATCCTCGATTTCCTTCTCAATATCGTGGTATTTCACAATCGGCCCCGCGATCAACTGCGGGAAGAACGATATGTACAGAAGCACCTTCGCGTAATTTCTCTGCGCATTCACCGAGCCGCGATAAACGTCAATGACATAAGACAACGCCTGGAAGGTGAAGAATGAAATTCCGATCGGCAGCGCAATCTGAGGCACCGGCAGCTTCACAAACCCTGTGGCATTGACAAGCTCTGCCAGGAAGCCTGCATATTTGAATACGGCAAGCATGCCCAGGTTTAGCACCACCGCGATCACGACACCTGCTTTTTTTGAGGCGGGGCGACTGACGACCAGCCCCATGCAGTAATTCATCAGGGATGAGGCAATCATCAGGCAGACATAGACCGGCTCGCCATATGCGTAGAACACGAGGCTCGCCACGATCAACAGCGCGTTTTTCAATTTTATTCCCGGCAGTATCTTGTGAAGCAGGAAGACTGCCGGGAGAAATATACTCAAAAAGGTTATTGAACTAAAAACCAAGTCAGAACCCTCTCATTCGCTCGTAGTGATTTACCACTAGATTATAATCAGTTTTGTGATATCGGTCAAGAGGGCTCCGCTTCCTAAATCTTGTTTTTGTCCGCGCTCATACTTTTACGTGTGCGTACGAGAGCCCATAGGTAAACGCCCTACGGTAGCCCGGAACCGCACTGTAGCTCGTCCCGTAATATTTGCGGCTTGTGTTGCGGTACTCTTCCGGATCGTAAATCTTTCCATCAATTTCCGTCCATCCGTGTCCCGAATCGTTGCACGCATACACATTCGTGTAACCACACGCACGCGCCAGAAATGCGAACGCGGCCGCGTAGCTGAAACAATTGCCGCTTCCGTCGATAAACATATCGTTCGCATACACCACCGGCCAATCGTTCCCGTAATAGTGCGGAGTCCTCGGTCTCCGACCCGGATATTTCATCACATACTGAAAACATGCCCAAAGCTTCTGCTCTTTTGTCATTGAAGCTGTCGTGATCTTTGCCACGATGATCTGTGCACGGCGCTCTGTCTTGTCCTTTGCCGAGCCTGTACTGTCTCCGTTTCGGTTGTTGTCGACCTTCATCCTGGTATCAAGGGCACCTTTTTGATCGAAATAATACCACTTCTCCTGGATCTTCATCCAGCCGGTTGCTGCCTGGCCAGCTGCGCTCCCCGACGGTATCAGATAATATCGCTTCCCGTCGATTTTCTTCCACCCTGTTATCATGTGGCCTAGCTTCTTTCCAACCTTTCCTCCTGTCGCAAAGAAATATCTTCGGCTTCCGATCGTCCTCCAACCGGTCACCATACGGCCCTTCCTCTTCCCAGACTCCTCAAAATAATACTTCTGACCGTTGATCTTCTTCAAGCCGGACACTTTTTTACCCTTTAAAAAGTAAAAAACGTTTCCGTTCTTCTTTACCCAACCGGTTTTTTTCTTGTTCGCTGTATTGGCCACAGCATAGGCCGGACTTTGCATCACGCCTTCCTGAGACGATATTTTCCTCGTATCTGTAAGAGAACTGCCCTTTGCCGCTGACACCGAGATCCGATCGACCGACACCGCACAGAACCATGCCGCAAATGTCAATATAAAGATCCACCGTTTCTTCGTCCCGCTCATACGCCATCCCCTTCTCAGCTTTGTGCACACAGCGATAGTTCATCTTGTTTCAAAAAAATCATACCACCGCACAGTCGCATTTGCAATATAATGACTAATTCCCGCAAAAAAGACTGCCGCAAAGCTCCCTGCCCGCTCATCCGGACAAGCCCTCTTTACTGCAGTCCTTTTCCCTTTTACTATGATCCGACCGTCTGCCGTCTTACAGCACGATGCCCTGCGCCATCATGGCATCCGCAACCTTCTCGAAGCCTGCGATGTTTGCGCCGGTCACGTAGTTGCCCTCCACGCCGTAGCGCTTCGCCGCATCGGAGATCTTCGCGTAGATGTCGTTCATCATCTGCTTCAGCTTCGCGTCAACCTCCTCGAAGGTCCAGCTCAGTCTCTGGCTGTTCTGGCACATCTCAAGAGCAGAGGTACCCACGCCACCTGCGTTGGACGCCTTGCCCGGCAGGAACAGCATGCCTTCTGCGAGGAAGAAGTCTGTCGCCTCGCGCGTGCTCGGCATGTTCGCGCCCTCAGCCACGGCTACACAGCCGTTTGCCTTCAGCGTCTTCGCATCGTCCAGATTCAGTTCGTTCTGGGTCGCGCACGGAAGAGCGATGTCACACTTGATGCTCCAGATGCCCTTGCCCTCGGTATATACAGAGCCCGGAACCGCGTCCGCGTACTCTTTGATCCTGCCGCGGCGCACTTCCTTGATGTCCTTCACTACGTCGAGATTGATGCCGTTCGTGTCGTAGATGTAGCCGTTGGAATCGCTCATCGCGACTACCTTCGCACCGAGCTGCTGTGCCTTCTCCGTCGCGTAGATCGCCACGTTGCCGGAACCGGACACAACCACCGTCTTGCCCTCGAGGTCGATCTTGTGATCCTTCAACATCGCGTCGAGGATGTAGACCAGGCCGTAGCCCGTCGCCTGCGTGCGTACCAGGGAAC
>CANQEB010000048.1 GCA_947594085.1 uncultured Lachnospiraceae bacterium
CGCAATAGTACCTTCCGGCCTCCGTGTTGAGCGGGTAATTCCGCAGACAGACGATACTTCTCCCGCCCTGGTAATGCAGTACAGCCGCCTGCCGAATCGGATTGCCTGTCTCCTTGTCATCGTCTACCCGATCATAGAGGTTCAGCGAATAATCCGTATCCATGCTCGCATCCAGGTTGCGCAGGAAGCCGTCGAAGCTGGACAGTGTGCCGACCGAGTAGCCGCCTTCTTCCAGCCTCCGGGCCAGATAGTCGGCGATAAACGCATTTTTCATCCAGTAAAAATCGATGAAGCTCCCGATCTCCTCCGCCTGCGCGAACGACAGATAGTCCTCCGACACCTTCAGCCGGACACGGTTGTCCTTTAAAAGCTCCAGATCCACCTGAGCCGGGTCAGACGCATAAACGCAGGCTTTTGCGCACCAGGCGCGCAGCGACTCGTTCTGGCGCGGATCAAAATCCACAGTCTGCGAGGGGTCTACACAATAAAATATACCGTCATAAACCTCATAGACAGGCGCCAGATAAATTGACCGGTCTTCGCTCCCTGCGATCTCTTCAAACGCCGCATACAGCGCGGCGTCTACCTCGATCTCCTCATTCAGATGGGCGTTGAGATAGCGTACGTTATGCTCGTTTTCATATTCCACGTCGTTGGTAAAAATGCGATAGGCATCCTCGCATGCCTCCGTGTAGAGAGAAACGAGCGCTCTTTGCTCCGCCACAGGGGAATCCAAAGTCCCAAGCGGATACAGAAACGTAAAATCCGTCGCACAGTTCGCCTCTTTCGACAACGCTTCAATCTCGGTCCACCCAGCCTCCACAGCAGGTCTTCCGCTCAGCGAATAGACGATCATTCCAACACCAACGATCAGAAAAAGGAATGCGAGCGCCAGACGTACTTTCGTATGTCTGGCGTTCAGCTCAATCTTTTGTACCGGCCGCGGATGGTTCTCACGCCGGTCTCTTGCTTGTCGTCCCAATCAAATCACCTGTATTTTCGGTACTATACTCACATGCCGATCTCTGCCGGCAACCCAAATCACCGTCGACAACCTAAATTACCGCCAGCAACAGCAACAGTGCAAAGATCAGCAGAAGCGTCAGGATCACGGCAAAGCCGACGATCGCGCCCTTTTTGCAGGCCTTGTAGTTGCGGATGTGCAAATGCTTCTTGAACAAAAGTGCGGCGATAATGCCGAGCACCGGCAGGAAAAACGAGAGCACGGTGTACCAGATGCTTCCCGTATCATGCACAGGCGTATTCAAAAACTGCGCTTCCGCGACCTCATCCGTCACCTCGGCGGTCGCCTTCTGCTCCGGCGTGTCGGGCCCTGCAATCTGGATCGGCTTTAACGGTACGCCCCGCTCACGAATCGCCTTGTACTCCTCGATCTCTTTCTTGTTGCCGTAGACATAATGATCATGCCCGACGCAGACAAACTCCGGCTTGTCCTCGCTGTAGTCGTGCATAGACGGATCATAAATATACTGTACCTTATTCTTCTCCAGCTTCGGATCCGGAATCGGGATCGCGGAGATCAGAGAATGCGTGTAGGGATGCAGCGGATAGTCGAACAGCTCCTCGGCATCGGCCACCTCCACGATACGCCCCTTATAGATCACGCCGATACGGTCCGAGATAAAGCGAACGATCGACAAATCATGGGCGATAAACAAATAGGTAACCTGCTTCTCCCGCTGGAATTTCTTGAGCAGATTCAGCACCTGCGCACGGATGGACACATCCAGCGCGGAGATTGGCTCGTCCGCAACCACAAGCTCCGGCTCCATGACCATGGCGCGCGCCAGTCCGATACGCTGGCGCTGGCCGCCGGAAAACTCATGCGGATAGCGGGTCAGGTGCTCCGGCAGAAGGCCAACCTCATTGATCATGTTCTCTACCTTCTGCACACGGTCCGCCTCGTTTTTAAACAGATGGAAGTTGTACAACCCTTCCGAGATAATGTAATCTACCGTGGCACGCTCGTTCAGGGAAGCCGCCGGATCCTGGAATACCATCTGCACATTGCGGATGACTTCGCGGTCCAGAGAGTGCGGAATCTTTCCCGAAATGCGCACGCCTTTGTACTGGATCTCGCCGGCGGCCAGAGGATTCACACGGATCACCGCGCGCCCGATCGTGGTCTTTCCGGAACCGGACTCGCCCACCAGGGAGAACGTCTCGCCCTTGTAAATGTCAAAGGAAGCGTCCTGCACGGCGCGCACGGCGTCGTCTCCCTTGCCGAATGTAATATCGATATCCTTGATTGACAGCAGGATTTCTTTGCCGTTCTCCGCGATCGGCCCATGCTCCGGGAAGCGGGAGACGCGGCCGGATGTTTTATTATTCTTTTCAGTCACGTTCATCATCTCCCCTCTCAGATATTGAAAGCTGCCATCAGCTTTTCGTGGATATTCTGGATGCTCTCGGGCTTCTCCGTCTTCGGAGCGCGCGGGTCAAGCAGCCAGGTCTTTGCAAAATGCGTGTCGGTCACCGGGAACATCGGCGGTTCCACTAATGTATCGATCTTCAGGCAATATGGATTACGCGGCGCAAAGGCATCGCCCACGATCGCGTTGTAAAGCGAAGGCGGTGTACCGGTGATCGAGTAAAGCTGCGTATTGCGCTGCGCCAGCTGCGGCAGCGACGACAGCAGCGCCCAGGTATACGGATGGCGCGGATCGTAGAAAATCTCCTCCACCGTACCGTACTCCACTACCTGCCCGCCATACAGCACCGCCACACGGTCGGCGATATTCGCCACCACGCCGAGATCGTGCGTGATAAATACCGTAGTAAAATTGAATTCCTTCTGCAGATCCTTGATCAGCTGAAGAATCTGGGCCTGAATCGTCACGTCCAGAGCCGTGGTCGGCTCGTCGCAGATCAGGATCTTAGGCTGGCACGACAGGGCGATCGCGATTACGATCCTCTGGCGCATACCGCCCGAATACTGGAATGGATAGTCGTCAAAGCGCTGCTCCGCCTTGGGAATACCCACCTTGTGCATCAGCTCCAGCGCACGCCTGCGGGCCTCCGCCTCAGAGCAGCCCTGATGCTTGATGATCACGCTGGTGATCTGCTTTCCGATCGTGATGATCGGGTTCAGAGACGTCATCGGATCCTGGAACACCGTGGCAATCCTTCGCCCGCGGATCTTCATCCAGTCCTGATTATACTTGATCGTAGCCAGGTTGAGCACACAGGTGCCGTGCAGCGTGTCCTCCGTCTCGTCCAGATAACGCACACGAAACGCAACCGTGTCGAATACTTTGTTGCGCTGCTGCTCATCGTTCAGATCGACGCCCATCTGCATCGCCTTTTTGAGCGCCTTGATCAGCCGGTGCGTGAGCTTCACACGCTTAAACAGCGGATAACGCCCTACGGACAGGCGGATCTCCTTGCCAAGAATTTCGTTGCGTTTGCGTGTTTCCTCGCTGATCTCGCCCTTGATTTCCTTTTCATAGCGCGCCTTCAGCTCAGCCATCTCACGGTTGTAGCGCGCAGTAAACTCTGCGTCATGCATAGCGGCTGACTTTCTCTGCTTCTCGGTCTCCTCCTCCTGCTTCTGCATGGCCTTGATCTTCGCGTCATATTCCTTGATCTTCCGGTCGGCCTCGCGCACACGATCGCGCTCCTTGCGCGGATCATAGGTCTGCCTCTCGTTGAAAAGCTCGGTGCGCGCATCCTTCAGGGCCTTCATCTCTTCCTCAGCCCTGCTGCGCTCCTCCTCGCTTAAGTCCCCGTAATGCTTCTTCTCGCTCTCCAGCTCCATCATCTTACAGTAGGTCTTCGCCCCGAGCTCGTAGCGCGAGATCGAATTGAGGCGGGACAGAGTGCCCTTCATCAGTGATCGGGCACCGGGCGTGAGCTTCACGGTCGTATCCGCCAGCTCCGGATCATTGAAGATAATCTCGCCCTGATCGATAAAGCCGTTGGATTCCAGCATACCGGCAAAGGTCTTGGTAAACACCGACTTGCCCGAACCGGACTCACCCACGATGGCGATCGACTCGTTCTCATAGATATCCAGCGAGATCCCGCGGATTGCCGTCAGAATACGGCCACGTACACGAAATTTCACATATAAGTCTTTTACAGATAACAGTACTTTTTTCTCTTCCATACGTCAGCCTCCTCACATATGCGTCCGGGGATCGGACGCGTCGCCGAGGTTCTGGCCCACGACGTACAGCACCACCGTGATGATTGACGCGATGGCGACAGGACTCCAGAACTCCATCTCCCAGCCGGGCGTGACCATCGCGCTCTCCGCCTGATAGATCAGACGTCCCAGGGACATATCCGACATGCCAAGCCCGATGTAGGAAAGGAACACCTCGTAGGAAATGTAAGAAGGAATCTCCGTGGCCAGCAGAGTCACGATCACGCTGGTCATAAATGGCAGGATGTTCTTCATCGCGATCTTGACCGTGGACGTCCCCAGGCATTTGGATGCCAGATTGTACTCGCGGTCACGGATGATGACCACCTGCGTACGGATAAAATATGCAATAAACAGCCAGCCGATCACCGTCAGGGCGAACACCATCGTCCAGAAGTTCGGGGCAAACAGCATTGCCATTACGGAGATCAGCAGAATCTGTGGGATATTGCCTACAATATTGTAGACCTCCGTCATAAACGCATCCACCCGCTTGGAAAATCCCCAGATGGAGCCGATGATAACGCCGACGGTCATATTGATCGCACCGCAGACGAGCGCCAGCGAAATGGAAATGCGCGATCCGTTCCAGATAGCGTCAAAGGTAGATTCGCCCGATGCCCCAGCGCCTAAGATCCACTGCAAATCTTTCCCGAAGTAAGCCATCGCGGCAGCAGGAGACAGATGCTTGGATGCGGGATCCATCAGATTGGCGAAGGGATCATAGTCCACCAGAGACGGATAAATATAGGCAAAGGCGATCAGAAGACCCAGAAGGGTCAGCACAAAAATATTGATCTTTTTGCGGAAGAACACGCGAAACACCGAGCGCCAGTAAGAATAGCGCGGCGCTACGATCTTTTCGGATTCCAGCGCGCTGTGGTCCACATGAGAAAACAGTTCCTCCTCGGTAAGTCCTAATTTTTCTAATTCCATAGTATTCATCACCTCACCTGTCTTTCGTCGTAAAGGAAATCCGCGGATCGACAGCAGCCATCAGCACGTCGCCCAGGATAATGGACAACACCGACAGCACCGCGTAGAACAGCGTCACACCCACGATCACGCCGTTGTCGTAGCGGTTGATCGCCTGTGTGAGCAGGTTACCTGCACCGGGAACCACGTACACGCGCTCAGTGATGATCGCGCCCGTCATCGCGCCCAGGACGCTGCCCGGAATGCCGTGAACAATCGGGATCAGCGCGTTTTTCCAGACATGCTTGGTAAAGATCTCTCCCTCACTCAGGCCTCCCGATCTCGCGAACTTCACATAGTCCGAGTTCATCTGGTCGATCATATAGCGGCGCATCCACTTCATCAAATTGGCAATGGATGGCAGCGCCAGGGAAACGATCGGAAGGATGTACATCAGCTTGTCGGTCGAATCCATGTCGAACAGCGTCGGCAATCCCGCCTTTCCGCCCAATGCCTTGAACAGAAAGATATAAGCCAGGCTGGGCACGGCGATGATAAACATAACATAGAACGTACCGATCTTATCGAGCAGCTTATCCTTGCGCAAAGCCATAGCCAGGCCGATCGGAAGACCAAGGACATAGGCCAGAATCGTAGAGATAATGCCGATCACAAAGGAATAGCCCAGCTTGGACATTCCCTTTTTATTCGTAATCACATTGGTGTAGTCGTCGGTGAACCACTCGGCGTTGGACGCCGTTGCGTTCAGCGAGCCCTGCACATAAGTCGCAGTGTGAAGATTGTCCGCCCGGTCCACTGTCACGCCCGTCGGATAGGTCACACTGGAGAGCACATAAGCGCCCTGTGGCTCCGTCATAGTGGTGAACACATCCACGCCACGATTCACGGTGTAGGATTCCCCGAGGTTTAGCGTGAGAAGGTTCTGGTGGAAATACGGGAAGTTTTCGTCAAAATATAAGAGGTATTTATGCTTTGTGCCGTTGCCGATGATCGCCGGAGAAAACACTTTTTTGGATGCGCCCTCCGGATTTTTGGTCGGATCAAAGAGCGTGAAGGTAAGCCCTCTCTTTCCCATGTCGATATAGTCCGGCACATAGTGGATGTTATCCACAAAAAACATTTTCGTAAAGTAATCGACAGCCCGCTGCAGAAGCGGAATGTCCCGGGATGCAAAAAGCTGCGGCTGGCCGCCGTCGCGAAGCTGTCCGTTCCGCTTGGCATCCGCGTCCAGGCGCTGAATCTTATATCCCTTTGACTCGTAATATTCTGTAAATTTAGCTACATACTCGGCGGTGATCTCGGAATCCGCGTCAGCGGTGCGTCCGATCTGCACAGCAGCGGCACGGGTCTCCTCGTCGATCTCGCCCTCAAGCGCCAGCAGGTTCACATAGTCCGCATAGGGAACGTAGTCCAGATATCCGAAATCCTCCAGGCGGGACTGCTCATAGGTGACGCGGTTGTTGCTGGCCGTATGGTTATAGTTTGGATCTCCGGAGAATACCTTGTTCCGGTCCAGCAGAGAATAGATCAGCAGCATCACGATTAATACCACGCAGATGATCGAAATCAGGCCGTGCAGCAGACGTTTGACAACATATTTTCCCATGTATCTGACCTCGCTATCCGTTTACTGACGGGAGACTTTTGCACAGCAATGCGCCAAAGATCTCCCCTGTAAGATAAGAGGGGGAGTGGAAAACTCCGCTCCCCCTCGTGTACATTGTTATGTCATATTCCAATAAGGTAAGCCCTTATAGTGCTTTTTCGGTCAGATTGGATTTAGAACAGACCAAGGTTCTTGCACATATAACCATACATCTGGATCGTATCCAGATAGGACTGGGCATCGCCGTAGTCCGGACCCCAGCCGGAGCCTGTGGACAGGTCGAAGTTTCCTTCGTTGCCGGCCGAGAAACGGTAGGTTGCAGCTTCCTCATCGGTATCCTTCTCAAACGCGATCAGATTTACGATCACCTTGCCATCCAGTGCACCCTCGATGCTCTGCTTCACCACATTTGCCATGTTGGTGGAAATCTCAGCGTAGGAGCCGTACGGATAGTCAATGTAGATCGGGTTCTCCGCGGTGATCTCAACGCCCTGCGCGCCGAGCTCCTCGATTGCCTGCTCCAGCTCTGCCTTCGCGTTGTCTACGTTGAACCAGCCGTCGAAACCGTCGCCGGAACCAGCGCCGCTGTCTCCGTTCGGATCCCATACGGTGATGGCCACGCCGTCCGCGTCAAGCTGTGCCTGCTCGATCACGCCGTAAGCCGTGCCAGCCGGGAATGTGGTGTCCGTGCCGTTGATTGAAACGGTGGTCTCCTCACCCAGGAACTGGAACGTAGCCGGTGTGTAGGAGTTACGCAGACGCGCAAGCTTCAGCTCGTCGCCAACACTGATCGCATTGTAGGAGCCTTTATCAAAGGCCATGGACAGTGCCAGACGGAAATGCTGATTCAGGATCGCCGCGCGGTAGCGGGCGATGTCGTCATCGGTCTTCGGGGATACGCCGACATCCGGGTTGTCATAGTTCGCCCAGGTGCCACGGTTGACGTTCCACCATCCGCAGTAGGTTGTGCCTGTACCGGAGGATACATAAGCATACAGATCAAAGTATGTCTTGTCTTCGCCTTCCGGCTTCTCGGTCTTCATCAGTTCCAGTGCGGAAGAGTTGATGCCGCAGCCGGAGGTGATGCCGTCACGTCCCTCATTGTATGCGCGCAGCACATCGCTGCCGTCATTGTAGGTATACTCCATGGAATGGATGTTCATCTTGTCCGCATTCCAGTAGGTCGGGTTCGCTTCATAGCGGGTCGTGTTCTGCTCGGTGTAGTTCGTGATCAGGAACGGGCCGCAGTACGCGATGTTCGCCGGAGTCTTTCCGAAGTCGCCCGGGGTGTAGGTCTCGCCTTCGCAGCCGAACGTACCGCCCTGAGAACGGTAGAAGTCACGGTTCAGCGGAGCGAACACACCGTAACCAAGCATTGTGGTAAACGGAGCGAACGGAGCTTCCAGTGTGTATTCCAGTGTATAGTCGTCGAGCGCCTTCACGCCGATCTGTGTGTAGTCGGTGATCTCGCCGTTCAGGTATGCGGTGAAGTTCAGAAGGCCGCAGCCGTCTGTGTTGGTCAGCAGATAGCCAAGCGCGTCCGCATTGTCAAGCAGGTGCTCCATGGATGCTACCCAGTCGTCAGCGGTCACTTCGCCGATCTCGCTGCCCTGCTGGTCAACCCACTTCACGCCCTTGCGGATGTGGAAGGTATAGGTCAGACCGTCGTCGGATACTTCATAGCTCTCCGCCAGACCCGGCTGCTGCACGCCCTTTGCATCGTACTCCAGCAGGTTGTCGTATGTTCCGGAAATGAACATGGAGTCAGATGTATAAGAAGTAGCGATCGTATCCCAAATATTTACATTGTAGGGACTCGACTCAACATATGTATCAGAAAGCGTATATCCCTTGCCTGCCAGGTAATCTTTGGCAGCTGCAATATACTGATCCGCAGTCTCCGCCTCGTTCCAGAGCGCGAGCAGATTGGTGCGGTCCTCAGCTGTGATCAGTTCGTTCGTCACCAGCAGCGTGTGATAGCGGTACTCATCCAGACCCCAGAGAGTCGTAGCGGCGTTGGTACGCGGTACCACGCGGGTCATCGCATAGTTGCCGCCCTGTGTATAGATCGGCAGGAATGCGCCGGACTCAAGCAGCTTCGCCTCTGCGATCGCCATCTTAGCCATACGCATATCGCCTGTCTCTTCCTTTGCCTCTTCGTATGCTGCGCCGAAATCGCCAAGTACGTAATCGTAAATGGTCTCGCAGGCTTCCTCATAGTCCATCTCATCAAGTTCCGCAAAGTCTAACGGCTCTTTTGCTTCCGTTGCCACAACCTCTGCAGGTGTCACGTTCTCACTCTCAGCCAGAGCTTCCGTCTCTTCCTCAGCCGGAGCCTCTGTCACTTCCTCGGTCTCAGCCTCAGTCGGAGCTTCCGTTACTTCCTCGGTCTCAGCCTCAGTCGGAGCTTCCGTTACTTCCTCGGTCTCAGCCTCGGTCGGAGCTTCCGTTACTTCCTCGGTCTCAGCCTCGGTCGGAGCTTCCGTTACTTCCTCGGTCTCAGCCTCGGTCGGAGCTTCCGTCTCTTCCTCAGTCTCAGCCTCGGTCGGAGCTTCCGTCTCTTCCTCAGTCTCAGCCTCGGTCTCGATCTCTGCAACCGTAATAGCCGCTGCCTCAGACATAACCTCGCTCTCTGCCTCAGCTACGATCTCTGCGACCATCGCCTCAGTCTCAGGAGCCTCTGTTATCTCCTCAGCCTCGGTCGGGGCCTCGGTAACTTCCTCAGTCGGAGCTTCCGTCGGTGCCTCTGTCACCGCTTCGGTCTCAGCCTCCGTAGGAGCTTCGGTAACCGCCTCAGTCGGAGCTTCCGTCACTGCTTCCGTAGGAGCCTCGGTAACTGCCTCGGTCGGAGCTTCCGTCACTGCTTCCGTAGGAGCCTCGGTGACCGCCTCAGTCGGAGCTTCCGTTACCTTCTCCGTTACGGCTTCCGTCTTCTTCTCAGTCGCCGGAGCCTCCGTCTCCTTCTCTCCGCCGCCGCAGCCAACCAGCGATACCGTCATAGCCGCCGCAAGCGCCAGAGCAAGGAATTTTCTTGCTTTCGTCATTTTCGTTTTAACCTCCTTGTACTTTATTGGCATATTACTGCTACATTACATTTTACCTTTATGCCCGCGATGTGTCAATCGAAAATCTTATCCAAAATCCTCTTTCGGACTCTTTTTTCAGAAAATCCCTTCCATATCAAAGGACTCCAGCCAGTCCCGCGCACGCTCGCACACACCCTTCAGACAACTCTCGTCGAACGGACTGTCCAGCCCCGCGTTTTTCAAAAGCTCTGTAAACACGCGGCTTCCGCCCTGCTTTGTGTAAGCCATATAGTGCTCCCATGCGTCTTTGCGGTCCGCCTGTATCCTTGCCCAGAACTGCAGAGAAACCGTCTGTGCCAGACAATAGTCGATATAATAAAACGGCAGAGAATAGATGTGATGCTGCCGCTGCCAGCCTTCTCCCTCGCTGTAAAACGGAATCTCACCGTCCAGCTTCATCCACGGCATATAGATACCCAGCAGCTCCTTCCAGACATCGTGACGCTGTCGCGGCGTCATCTGCGGCCGCTCGAACACGATATGCTGGAAATGATCCACCATCGTCCCATAAGGAATAAATTTCAACGCGCTCGCCAGATGACTGTAGTAAAATTTGCGCGTGTCCTCCCCGAAGAAGCCTTCCGCCCAGGGCCACGCGAAGAATTCCATCGACATCGAATGCACCTCGCACGCCTCCATGCCCGGCCAGACATACTCTGACGGCACACGATCGCGGTTCATCCACTCGGCAAACGCATGTCCTGCCTCGTGTGTGATGACCTCCACATCCCCCTGCGTCCCGTTAAAATTAGCAAAGATAAAGGGAATTCGGTAATCCGGGATGCTCGTGCAGTAACCGCCTCCGGCCTTTCCCGGCGTGGAGAGAACATCCATCGTCTCGCTTGCGAGCATCTCGTTGAAAAATTTCTCCGTCTCCGGAGAGAGCTCGCTATAGAATTTCCTTCCCTGTTCTAAGATTTCCTGCGGCGTGCCGAAGGGCCTCGGATTTCCCGATCGGAACTCCAGAGCGTTGTCCGCAAAGCTCATCGGATACTGTTTGCCAAGCCGCTCTGCCTGCTTCCGATAGATCATATCCGCCACCGGAACCAGATACTTCACGACCGCCGCGCGAAACTTCTCGATGTCATCCTTCGTGTAGCAATTGCGTTCCATACGGTAATAGCCAAGCTCAGTATAGCCATCGTAACCAAGCTTTCTCCCCATCGCATCGCGCACATGCACGAGCTGATCGTAGAGATCGTCCAGCTCTGCCTGCTGCTCCTTGTACCAATGTCCTTCCGCTTTCCAGGCTGCCAGACGCCTCGCGTCGTCCGCGTCCTTCTTGAACGGTTCCAGCTGAGCGAGCGTGTACGTCCCGCCCTCGAACGGAATCTGCGCCGAGGCGAGCAGCTTCTCATACTGAGTCGCCAGGTCGTTTTCTTTCTGCAGCTCTGGAATGATCTCCGGCGAAAACGTCTTCAGCGCCATCTCCGCCTTCACAAACATCAGATCGCCATACTCTTCTGAAAAATCTCCGCGGAACGGGCTCTCCAGCATCGCCTTCGTCCATGCCTGGCTGTACTCCTCAAGCTCCGGCATCGCGCCGTTCCAGAAATTCACTTCCGCGTCATAAAACTCATCGCGCGTGTCGATATCATGCCGAATGCTCGCAAGCGTGGAAAGCGTGCTGATATGCTTTCCCAGCTCCTCGTTCTCAAGAAAAATCTGCTTCGCCTCCACGTAGTCCTTTGCGGAGCGCAGTCGCCCGGTCAACGCTGCCAACTGATCCTTCAGAGCTTGTAGATCCGGTCGCTCGTATGCCATTTCTGAAAATTTCATTTTGACATGCCTCCTAACTGTAGTCTTTTTTGTTCCTGTGATTTCTGTGGTTCTCGTGATTTCTGTGGTTCCTGTAGTTCCCGTGATTCCTGTAATTCCTGTAGTTCTTGCATTGTGTATCTGTAGTTTAATTTACCCTAACGGATTTTCGGTGTCAATTTTTTTCGACATAAATCACTCCCGCAACTACCTTTGGGAATTGCTCTCGCAGATCACTCGCACGAGCCTCCTCTACCGTCCATTCTCAAATGCCGCAGCCTTCGCCAACTCCAAAATGCAGAATCACAGCTCCAACCGCCGCCTGCGCGAAGGAGTCTCTGCCTGATTCGCTCGCTCATATTCCATTAGGAAGCTCACCGCCTCCATATACTGCCTGCGGGATGCCTCCTCAAGCAGAATCCGCTCCGTCCCCATCCTGACACTCTCTTGATTTCGTGCTCTCTTCCCGTCGTCCTTCCGGCTTTTGACAAGCGCGAGCAAAAACCGCAGACCATCCAAGTCTCTCTGCTCGAGCAGCCAGCTTCCAGCCTCCGTCGCATGTCCGGCCAGGTAATCCTCATACTGCTTTCTTGCCTTCTGCGTCAGCCCCTTCGGGGCACGCAGGCGGGCAAGCGCCATCCGGAGCACCAGCTCCCCGCTCTCCCACGCTCTCGCGTGCGGAAACAGCGCGTCGTACTGGGCAAAATCCAAAACACGTCCTCGGAAACAATTGCGGTACAGGATACCGCTC
>CANQEB010000049.1 GCA_947594085.1 uncultured Lachnospiraceae bacterium
TTAATTCCGGATTCATGATCGCGGCAGAATTGACCGAGATCTTGTCCGCGCCCTCGCGCAGCAGCATGCGGAAATCATCTACCGTGCGGATGCCTCCGCCCACCGTGAACGGGATAAATACCTTCTTCGCCACCTCACGCACCATATCCACAACGGTGTCACGCGCGTCGGAGGAAGCTGTGATATCGAGAAACACCAGCTCATCCGCACCGGCCTTATCATACGCCGCAGCGATCTCAACCGGATCCCCGGCGTCTTTCAGATCGACAAAATTTACTCCCTTGACCACACGCCCATTGTGCACATCGAGGCAAGGGATGATTCGCTTTGTAAACATATCCTGACTCCTGCCTGTTCTATAAGTGTTTCAATCCGTTTTCAACGAAGTGATTCGAACGTCCCATATCATGCTTGGTGAATGCAACTATGAAATCCCGATGAAATTTCTCAGGATCGCCAAACCGACCTTCCCGCTCTTCTCTGGATGGAATTGGCAGGCGAAGACATTCCCTTGTTCGATCGAGGCGTGAATATGCGCCGCATATTGTGTGGATGCCTTCACGATCTCCTTGTCCTGTGCCTGCAGATAATACGAATGCACAAAATATACATAAGATCCCTCCGGGATTCCGGCGAACAGCCTTCCCGGATGATCATACTCCAGTGAGTTCCATCCCATATGTGGAATCTTTAGGCCCTCCGTCTTTGGGAGACGTGCGATTCTACCTTTACAGATGCCGAGGCCATCCACACCGGGTGATTCCTCACTCGACTCAAACAGAAGCTGCAGCCCGAGGCAGATGCCAAGGAACGGAATTTTCATGTCAACTGCCTCTCGGATCACATCAACAAGCTCATAGCGATACAACTTTTCCATTGCATCTCCAAACGCGCCGACCCCCGGAAGTACAATCCGATCTGCAGATAAAATTTCCTCCCGGTTCTGTGTGATTCTCGCCTCTTCCCCGAGAAAGTCAAACGCCTTCTCCACACTCTTCAGATTTCCTGCATCATAATCAATAATCGCTATCATGTCATCTGCTCCCCTGCCTCATCCTCGATAAAAATACCGGCGAGACAGAATCAAAATATTTTTCATATACACGAAAAGATGGGACGCTGCTCCTTGCAGCATCCCTACCTATGAACACTATCGGAAATGATAGTATGTCTTCCCTGGATACAGGGTCGTTTTCCCTTTGTATTTCGCGAGCTGGCTCACTGTCACAAGCTGATACCCTCTCTGTTTGAGTGCTGGAATGATCTGTTCCGCGGCCACGATGGTCGAGTAATGAATGTCATGCATCAACACGATGTCCCCATTTCGCACATTGTTTAGCACCTCATTGACTGTGTGGCTCGGATTTCCTGTATTCGCCCAATCCCTGGGATCAATTGACCAATAGATGGACGGAAGACCAAGCGCAGATAATACCCAGCTCGTCGAATGCCCGTTTCCGTATGGAAGGCGAAAAACGGTCGGCCCCCTGCCTGCAGCATTTCTGATGTTGGTAACTGTTCTGTTCACATCCGCAGAAATCCCTGAGCTAGACAGGCTGGTATAGGAGGTATGGTCATACGAATGCGCGCCGAGCTCACATCCCATATCTGACATTCTCTTTACGGTAGCCTGATAATACGGCACATTAGATCCAACCATAAAGAATGTTGCCTTCGCACCATTTCGCTGCAAACAATCCAGAAGTCTATTTGTATACTGCCCTGGTCCATCATCGAATGTCAGCGCCACCATCGGTTTGTTCGGATCAACCTCCAGGTCTACCTTGACAGTCGGGTCATAAACCCCTTTCTTGGTAAAATAATACCCTTTGCCGTCAATGAACTGTACACCCGTCATTCTGGATCCATCAGAATCCAGATAATAGAGCTTCTCTTTGATCTTTCTCCAGCCTTTGCCACATCTGCACCCATTCTCATCGACGTAGTAATATTTTTCTCCGTCTTTGACCCAGGCGTTCTTTTTCATGCGATACGTCTTCGGGGAAAAGAAATAAACTTTGCCCAGACTCGCGACCCAGCCGGATCTTGCAGCATACGTAAAGTAGTCGAAAAAGTAAGTATCTTCTCCGATTGTGTACCGTCCACGGGCGGCACATCCATTCTCCCTGAGGTAATAGCGCCTGCCCTTCTTCTCAAGCCATCCGAATTTCAGGGCACCGCGCTGATTTAGAAAGTACAAGTGATCTCGATACTTTACCCAGCCTTTTACACGATTGCCCTTCGCATTCACATAATAAATTTTGTCTTTTACTTTAAACCATCCGTCTTTCTTATATGTGCCATCCGTCAGGCGAAAACGAAACTTCTTTCCCTTTTGTTCCCATTCGCCCTCCACGCGCTTTGCCTTCGTCACATTCTTCAGCGGAGTGCTGTCCAGCACAGTCACCTTCGCATGCACAGACAGTGGAAACAAAAAGAACAGCACGCACAAAAAAGCTATGACGGTATTCTTGAATATCTTGTTCATCTCTTCCAGTCTTCTAGTCAATTAATCAATCTGTCTTCTGTGGTATTTAGCGGTTTCCTGATAATATTACAGTTTGGAATATCCAAAGCTGTTTACGATCGCGTCAATCTTCTCCTTGTGCGCACACATCGGACAATTCGACGCTTCATAAGTCTTATATCCTGGCAGATCCGCGCCGCCAAAAATGTAGTTGATCTCGACGCCCTGCACGCAATCGCTCGCACTGAAAATTGCTGACACGCCATCTACAATGCCTCCATAATACTGAACGCATTCAATTGCCCTGGCGATCGTACGTCCGGTCGTCGCAGACGCAAGAAGCAGAATACAATGCTTGCCATCGACCATCATCTGCATATTGTCGCGGAAAATTAACTGTCCGCCCGGGTTCATCTCCGGCGTGACAATGTACATTGTCTGGTGCTGGTTCAGGGACATGATACCAGAAGCTGTCAGCTCATCCGCCAGATACGCGCCAATCACCTCACAGCCGTCCATACAAATGATTGTGTCGACGTAGGTGCTGGTCGTGTACTTCCGCGCAAGCACGGATGCTGCCGCCGCCGCCTCGCTCTTTCTCGATTTCATGATCGTCATATCCACATAGTAATTGATGTGGGAGTGGTTGGTCGCAAAATGTCCCGGTATCACACGGATAATCGCATTTTTGTTGACCTGTGAATGAATTTTCGTCGCTCTGCTCTCCATAAAAGATACCTCCGAATTTTTCTCTTTCGCACAAATTCACGCGCGAACCAGATTTTTCCTGTTGATATATCTATATCATACACAATGTATCTGAAAACTTCAAGGAAATTTTGTGCAAATAGTTCAGTCATATGGATGGTCTATCGCCTGAATGACCGAGCGGATATTTCAGCGTGAGAGAAACAAATCCCTGAGGATCTGTTCTGCCGTTTTGTCTCTGTAGTTATCCGGGTCTGACATGATCACATTCCCGGTAATGTCCCACCGCATCTGACTGTAATCCGTCAGATAAGACAGTCCTTTCGCGCAATTTGGAAATTTCTGATACCAATCCGGGAAATAATACTTCATGTATTTTTGTGCAAGCGCAACTGCTTCGCTGTCAGTCCTTCCGCCCGGCGTAGGCGTCCCCGCAAGCTGCACACCAGGTGGGCTGGCGTGCAAAATTACCACACTGCCGTCGTCACACTGTCCTACCACCATCCAGACATGGCCATTGGAGGTGCTCATAATATCTCCGGCCCGGTAATCTCTCACCCTTCCGGCCTGTGTATAGGCTCCCCAGCCGCGCAGCGCATAATTCTGCGCCATTTGCTGCGCCAGCAGCACATATCCGGGCTTTCCATTTTCTGTCTCCAATATGTTGTAAACGCACCATCCGATGTACCCGGAGCAGTCCAACCCGTTGTGTATCTGATATTTCGTGTTATGGAAGTCGTAGCTGCTATTCTGCTGCTCAAAGAAAAGCTTCCACTGCCTGCTGACCCCAATCGTCCTGGCCTCGATCCCAGCTCCTGTATCAGCCTCATTCCAGCCTCCGCCCCAAATATACATTGTGCTTCCAACCGGTTGCAGGGCCGTCAGCAACAACTCCTTCAGGGTTGACTTGCGGTACACCTGTACCCTTAATAGATTACTGTATTTCGTATATTTTTTCTTTGCCTTTTTGACACGGTATCCGCGAACCTGGTAATAGTATGTCTTGCCATTTTTCAGGTTCTTGATCGTAACCTTACGCGCGCTTGTCGTTTTGATCAGCTTGCGACTTCTGGTGTTGACATTGTATTTGTAGACCTCATAGCCTGTCAAATCCGGCCGCTTCTTCCAACTGATTACGAGATTATCCCCCTTGAACTTGACTTGGGGCTCCGGAGCATTCTTCGAAAAAGATGCAGCCTGAGGCCGCAGGGAACACACAAATAAGAGCAAAATGATCAAAAGAAATGAATCTGATATTTGTCGTTTTCTGCGTTTTTTCATAAGAAATCCCCTTCTTTCACATGTGAATCCGTCAATCCAGGGGAAAACCCAGTCGAGCTATGCCTGGCGGGATCCATGATCTTCTTCTATATCATAATCGGATTCCTAATTTCTGTCAATAAATATGAAACCGTGGAAATCATTGCCACATCATTCTATCTGTGGTAAACTAATAATATAAAAATATGGGGAGATACCAATTGATAAAGGAGGTTTGTCGATGAACGAAAACGAAAAAAACGAACAAGTACTTGACTATGAAGAAGCGGATATACAGGCAGAGGAACAACGGCGCATGCGAAGGAAAAAGCGTCGAAAGATGGTGGCTATTCAGAGAATTGCCTTTTTCATCTTTCTGCTTATCGTTATTGCCGCTGCAGTTTTCGTTGCATTATATGTGCTGCCGGAAGGAAAGATCACCCCGGGAAGCTGGAACATATTCTCAGGCGGCCAGCCGCAGCCTTCTCAGACAGAATTGGTCGTTGTAGAGCCTGCAACCGAGACGGAACTGGAAACGGCCCCGGAGCCTGTGCAGACGGAAACTCAACCTGTGACGGAGCCTCCTGTAGACAGTGCGCAGGTGGCTTCCGCCCTCGAAGAGGCAAAACTGCTTGCAGCCGGATACGACTACGATGGGGCGATCGCACACTTGCAGACGGTCGCGGGCTTCGAATCCAGCCCGGAGATCATTGCCGCAATTGCCGACTACGGAAAGGCAAAAAATGCCTGTGTTGCGGTCGATGTGACGACTGTCCCACACATTTTCTACCACTCCCTGATCAATGACACAGACCGTGCCTTCAATGTGGACGTTCTGGGAGAAGCCACTGTAAATGGCATGAATGCCTGGATGACGACAGTCGAGGAGTTCGACAAGATTACCCAGACTATGTATGACAACGGTTACGTCTTCGTGCGGCTGCGCGATCTCGTTGTCGAGTCTACCGATGAGAATGGAAATGTGTCCTTCTCACCGAACATGAATCTGATGCTTCCGCCAGATAAGAAGCCAGTTGTCCTCTCCGTAGACGATTTGAGCTACTACCACTCTTACGAAGCGGCAGGCTATCCGGACAAGCTGATCATCGACGAGAACGGGGACGTAAAGTGCCATTACGTGACATCAGACGGGACAGAACACATCGGGGACTATGATGTCGTTCCGCGCCTGAACACATTTCTTGAGGCACATCCAGACGGTGCGTACAAGGGGGCGCGCGGATTGATCGCGCTAACCGGTTACAACGGCGTCTTCGGCTACCGCACGGACGCCGACTATGAGCTTCGCGAACACCTGATGTCTGACCAGAGCGACTGGCTCTCAGCACATCCGGAGTTCAACCGGCAGACAGAGATCGCAGAGGCCACGAAGATTGCCGAGGCGCTCAAACAGGAGGGCTGGGAATTTGCAAGCCATACCTGGGGACATTTGAGCGTCACAAACAAAACTGCGGATGAACTGCGAATCGACAACGAAAAATGGGTCAACAATGTACAGAATATTGTCGGTCCCGTGGACACAATCATCTTCGCGCACGGCAATGATATAGGCAGCTGGGAGGACTATAGCAGTGATAACGAGAAATATCAATATTTCAAGAGCGCAGGCTACAACTTTTTCTGCAATGTAGACGGTTCGTTGCCATATTGGGTGCAGATTCGCAGTGACTATGTCCGTCAGGGACGTATTGATCTTGACGGCTATATGCTCTACGAATCCAGCATTGGCGAGACGACTGTGATCGACGACATGTTCCTCGCCTCGCAGGTATTTGACTCCCGTCGTCCGACTCCTGTCATTGCAAACGGGGAATCCTAGCTCGAAAGGTCGACATATTCCAAAATTAAAATGCAAGAATAATATTTTGTCCTCCGGGCATTCTGTAATAAGAATAAATATACAGATGCACGGAGGACTTTATTATGCAAGAGACCCGGAAGATCTGTCAAGCGATCAGCGAAAACCGTCAAAGTATGTGTCAGCTTCTGCCGATTCAGGAAAGCTTTGACCTGATCCAGCGCGACATAAAAGTAGGCGGAAGAGACTGCTCGCTCTATTTTATTGACGGCATGCTGAAGGACGAAGTAATGTTCAAGATCATGGATTCTTTCATGAAAATCCAGGAGTCCGATATGCCACAGGACGCCAGCGGTTTCTCCCGGCAAATGATCCCTTATGTGGAGGTTGACATCCGCGGGGATTTCGACCAGATTCTTCGGGATATCCTGTCTGGCGTTCTCGTGATGTTCGTCGACGGCTACGAAGCCGGAATCGCAATCGACTGCCGGACATACCCTGCGCGCAATGTCGGTGAGCCTGAAAAAGATAAATCCTTGCGCGGATCGAGAGACGGTTTTGTCGAGACCGTGGTGTTTGACACAGCACTGATTCGAAGGAGAATTCGCGATCCCAATCTCATCATGGAAATGCTGGAAGTCGGAGATTCCTCGCGCTCTGATGTCGTGCTAAGCTATATGAACAATCTCGTAGATCAAAGAATGCTCTCGAATTTGCGTAATAAAATAAAAGCCATTCAGGTCTCCGCCCTCTGCATGAATCAACAGAGCCTTGCGGAAGCGCTGATCGGCTCAAAGTGGTACAATCCGTTCCCCAAATTTAAATTTACAGAGCGCCCGGATACGACGGCCGCCTGTCTTATGGAGGGCAAAATCGCAATCCTTGTGGACAACTCTCCGTCCGCGATGATTCTTCCAACCTCCATATTTGATATGATTGAGGAGGCAAATGACTATTACTTTCCTGCCTGGACGTCACTGTACCTAAAATTATCGCGGGTGATCATTCTGCTCATGACGGTTTTTCTCACCCCTGTGTTTCTGCTTCTCATGAAAAACCCGCAGTGGGTTCCATCATCACTTGAATTTATCGCGGTCAAGGATATCGTCAACGTTCCGCTCATCTATCAGCTCCTGATCCTTGAGATTGCAATCGACGGTCTACGCCTCGCCGCTTTGAATACACCAAATATGCTCAGCACACCGCTCAGTATCTTTGCCGGTCTTGTGCTTGGAGAGTTTGCCGTCAACTCAGGCTGGTTTAACGCGGAGGTCATGTTGTATATGGCGTTTGTCGCGATCGCAAACTATACAGAGCCGAATTTTGAACTCGGTTATGCCCTGAAATTTATGCGGATCATACTTCTGATTTTGACAGCAATGTTCGGTCTTGCAGGCTTCATCGCAGGCTGCGTCTTCCTCCTGGTATTGCTGTGCACGAACAAAACACTCTCCGGCAGAAACTATCTTAATGTAAAACTACACTAACAGGCGTATATAAGCATGTGCGTCAGAGTCTGCGTTCCTGTCCTGCATCACCCGGAAGTGATCTGATATACGTTATAGCTCGGATACTCCGAGATCAGGACAGCCCGCGCGGACTTGTCATAATATTTATGAATATACTTCATCGTCGACTTGATATCCCGGTCTATCAGGTAGAGTTTGTCATTTTCTGAAAGGTTGCGATACGGATTGGTAAGCCCATACTCTCTCATCAAATCACAATACTCGGCAGTAAATGCCTGCCATCCGCCCAATGTGAAAATATTTCTGGCGATGCCATACGGCATTGTATCAAATACGCCATAGCCCGCAGACACCGAAATTGTCCCTGCCTTTGCCACGTACAGATGCTCCGTGTCCGAAGCAACCTCTTCCAAAATGGAGCGCGCATTGTACATGCGCTCCAGCGCAGGCGTACTTTTGCTCCTCCACGAATCTTTCCATGAGATCGCAGACAAAACAGCCACAGCGCCAAAAAGCAGGCAACCGATTGGAGCCTTTACCATATTTTTTTCAGGTGGAACGGTCCACAACAATACAAGCAAAACAGCCAGGAAAAGCCCGACATCCACTCGATTGAACAGATATCTTCCGCTGTGATACAACACCAGGTAAAGCGCAAATCCAAGAAGAATCTCGTATATCCTGGTTATCACGGCACTCTTCGCAGGTCTTCCACAACACAGACAATAAAGGAGAACCAGCAGAAGGCAGCAAAAGCTTATCCGCTGGAGAAGCCGTCCCGGCACCTCCCGGAAAAAGCCCTTCAAAAGCTGCAAGTCCACCGCACGCGGCTTCTTCAGTGCAATCAGGCTTCTCATAACCTCTGGCGTGAATTTCTCCGTGTCTGCGTAATTCCATCCGCGGTACAGTTGAAAGGCCGTGCGGTTGATTCCAAGCTCTTTATAGGCTGCCTTGTTTTTCAGATAATCTGGAAAGCCAAAATCTACCAGTTCTGTTCTCAGCTCATTATACTCCAGGTAATCCTGCCACTGCGGCGAACGATACGCATACCAGTCTGCCATATGAAGGCAGACGATAGCGATTGCCAGCACGCCGAAAATCATGATGCCACGCCGCAACCGTCTGATAACCTCACCGGACTTTTTCTCCATGCCCTCTGTCAAAAGGAATACGCCAACTCCGCTCATAAGGGCGAGCTCTGCCAGAAACTGCTGCTCCCGATACATAAAGCCAGTGCAGGAAAGTAAATACCCCAACCCACAGAAAATGCGGCTTCTCTCCGTCTTCTTCTGCTCGACAGCATACAGCAGCACCAGAATGCCTGCAGCAGAAGCGATGCCTGCCGTCTTCGTGTACTGAATGCGAATATATCCTTCATACGCGAAGATCCATGTCACAATAATGGCAAGCCAGGTGGCAGATGCACTCTTCAATCTGCGGACAATCACATGAAATATTGACGTAAAAGAAAGAAAAAGCACTACATACTGTGCCAACGAATACCATGGAATTTGATCGGAAAACTGATAAAGACCGGACAGTACGAGTCCGAGAAGATAATTAGAATACACGAGGTGCGCGTCATACGTTCCCCTCGCACCATTTACGAAAAGGGCGATCGCAACATCATCGTTTGTCTCAAAGGTGGGGCGGAAAACAAGCAAAAGTGTGCACATGACAACCAGATTGACCAGTGCGGCAAACCAGACATGCTCCTGTTGTTCTCTCAGCCATGCAGCCTTCGTCTTCATTTTCCCTCCTGCTATAAAAGACGCCAACATTTATGCTTCGTCTCTGTCATCTTCACCGTTTTTGTCGTCCTTATTGTCTCTGCCTTGCACTTCTGTCCTCTCGCTGATAATATAGCGCGGGCGTGCTTTCGTCTCAAGGTAAATTTTCCCGATATACTCTCCTATCACGCCAAGACTGATGAGCTGTATTCCTCCGATCATGCACACAATCGCACAGAGGCTGGCCCATCCGGGCACGGTATTCCCGACAAAAAACTGCACTATACTCCAGATAATCAAAATGATGCTCAAAAAGGAGACAAACACCCCGAGCGAAGCAATCATCCGGATTGGTTTGATGCTCAGACTGGTAATGCCGTCAAATGCAAGGCCAAGCATTTTCTTGAGAGGATAATGGCTCTTCCCCGCAATGCGCTCGTGGCGCTCATAGGCTACCTCCGTGCTCCGAAAACCAATCAGCGGGATCATTCCACGCAGATAAATATTCACCTCGCGAAAGCCCTGTAATTCGTTCAACACGCGGTTCGACAGAAGTCGGTAATCCGCATGGTTGAATACGACTTCTACCCCCATCCAGGAAAGCAGATGATAAAATGATTCCGCACTGAAACGTTTGAAAAAAGTATCCGTGTCTCTGTTGCTTCGCACACCGTAAACAATGTCATATCCCTCGATGTAGCGCTTCACCATTTCTTCCATTGCATTCGGATCATCCTGTCCGTCGCAGTCGATTGAAATCGTGATATCACAGCGGTCCTTTGCCTCCATCAGGCCGGCCAGCACGGCATTCTGGTGTCCACGGTTCCGGCTCTGGGCAATCCCGATATAATGTCTGTCCTGCTTCGCGAGATCAGAAATAATCTCCCATGTGCGATCCTTGCTCCCATCATTTACAAACAGAATCCTGCTGTCATCGCTGATCAGATGTTTTTCCGTCATCTCCTGTAATTTTTGCAAAAAAACAGGGGCTGACATCGGCAGCACAAGCTCCTCATTGTAACACGGTATGATGATATACAAAATACAAGGCTGCGACATTCAAATTTCTCCTTTATCCTTGTCAGAAAATCCTTAATGTAGAATTATAAGGCAACCGCGCAGAAATTGTCAATAGCTGTGCGGTGTGTGGTGATTCCCAAATCCTCCTTGCGCAACACATTCCGCAAGTGGCCGTTCACGCTTCTGACGTGTGACCTCGACCAAAGAAAGCTTCGTCATATCCACCAGGGTCGTCCGAATTGGATCCCTGCGCAGCTGTGCATCAAATTCGGAGAGCAACGCCGCTTTTGAAGCTTCCTCTTCCATATTGATGAAATCAACAATGATGATACCGTTCAGATTGCGAAGCCTCAACTGCCGCGCAATTTCCACGGCTGCCTCGCAGTTGATCTTAAGGAAGGCCGTCTCTTTCTTCTTTCCTCCCTCAAATTTCCCGGTATTCACGTCTATGACAGTCAATGCCTCTGTCGGTTGGATAATCAGATATCCACCGGATTTCAGCCAAACACGCTCTTGAAGCGCCTGGGAAAGCTGTGATTCCAGAGAATATAGCTTTTTCATGGGAAGAAGATCATCTTGATAAAAGGAAAGTCTATCGACATCCTCCGGTTGATGTTCAACCAGATAAGATTTGATCTCTCGATAAAGAAGCTCATCGTCTGTCAAGACCTGCTCCACCTCCGAATCATAAAGATTCATCAGCCGTCGCAGATACGCCGACGGGGCCTCGTGAAGACACGAAAAGCAGGTTCGATAGCGCGCGCCTGTCAACAAGGCTTCACACTCCGTGTAAATCCTTTCCATGTCTCTGACAAGCATCTCATCCGATACACCACCTGCATTCGTGCGAAACAGCCAGCTGTATTTCACTTCACACGGTAATCCCGGCGACGCATATTTCTGTTCCGTCAAGCCACGCCTGGCCTTAGGCGCATACATCCCGGCAGCGATCGAAAGCATCCTCTCCTTCTCAGCCTTGGAGAGCTTAGACGAGGCCGAGTTTTTGTCTGTTCCGATCGTCAAAAGCACATATTTTCCATGCATCGTCAGCCTGGTCGTCACAGACGGATACTTCGTCTTCATCCCCTCGCGCGAGATCTGGACAAGCAACTCATCGCCGGCCTGCGGCAATTCTGAGGCGCCTTTCTTTGTATACACGGGGCATTTCATATCGTCAAGTGCCAGATGGCACACTACCCCTGGCGCAATCTCCACAAAGGCCGCCCCAATATTTTTCGCAATATTCTTTATTTTCCCAATATAGATACTGTCTAGAGCATGTTTCGCCACTTCTGCCGGATCGCAGTGGATCTCAATCGCTCTCTGCCCGTCCGTCAGAAACGAATAGATACTTCCATCCATGCGGGTGATTAGATATTTCCTGTCCATCATAGAATCTCCCTGCCAAGCGCGCCAAGCGGCATCAGGTTCTGACTTCCATTGTCACTTCCAGTATCCGCATAGAGCTCACAGCGGTTAATCTCGTAGACAAAAGGTGAAGGCTCGATTCCGTACGCACCGAGCATCGTATCCATCACAAGCTCCGGCTTCAGGTTCGCCGCGCTGCCCGATG
>CANQEB010000050.1 GCA_947594085.1 uncultured Lachnospiraceae bacterium
TGCAGGAGCTCGGTGCGGATATTACGAAAGCGGCCGTTATGCCGCGCGCGGAGGAGGACGTGATGACGCTCCTTGGCGCGTCGATTGACATGAAGCTTCGGTACGCGGATCGCCCGTACATCACGATGGCGATGGGGCGTCTTGGAGCGACCAGCCGGCTGTGTGGCTCTCTGATTGGCTCTGCCGTGACATTCGCGACCGCCGGGAAAGCGTCTGCCCCCGGCCAGCTCGCTGCGGTTCTGGTCGCGGAAGTACTGCCATTGCTGCAGATCTGATCGGGGAGCGGCAATCGCCCTTTGCCGTCCGTGAATAGAAAAAGAAGGAACGTCTCCGGGAAGGACTTATAGGGTGTCCACCCGGGGACGTTCCTGCTTTTGACGTCGATATGGTTTCGGCGTGCGTGTCGTATTCTGTCAACAAAAATGGCGAAAACGCCGCCTGTATTTGACAAATTTCACACCCTCTGCGGAGTATACTGAGCTCAGTTGCATCCGCAGGGGGTGTTTTGTGTATTATGAATTTTACATAGACCAGTTTTTTCTGGAACATCTTCTCACGGGTTATCTGCTGATTGCCGCTGCCACATCACTTGGACGACAGAAACTATCTCGCAAGCGGATGGTGGCGGGGAGCTCAGTCAATGCAGCCGCGATGACTGCGTTAGTATGCCTTGGACTGCCTGGTTGGTATTTTTCCGGGATACTGTTTGCAGGAGTCGTTCTGTTCGCCGGAAAGGGCAAGGAAGAGTTTCTGAGAGGGCTGTTCTTTTTACTGTTGACGAGTGTGTGCTTTGGAGGCGTTTTGGAAGCATTGCTCGGGTTGCTTGGACTTCCGCTGATGGCGGGAACGACAGTGGCATTCTTTCTGCTCAGGGGCGTCGGACATCTTCTGGCAAAGCAGAAATCTCTGCGCGATAGCCTTGTGACGGTGCGGCTGCAATGGGAGGAACGGACAGAAACGCTCTGTGGCATGATCGATACGGGAAATCGGTTGGAAGAACCGCTGACTGGACGACCGGTCAGCATTGTGGATATGACGTCTGCGACGCAATTGCTGGGGGAAATGTGGGAGGAACGACGTGGATTCTATCTGATTCCTTTCCACAGCATTGGCACTGGAAAAGGCTGGATGCGTGGAGTGACGATCGACAGTATGACGGTGGAGCTGTCCGAGGGTACGGCCGTCATAAAACGTCCGGTTTTGGCAATTTATGACGGACAGGTTAGCACAGGAGGGCGGTTTCAGGTAATTCTTCACCCCCTGCACGCATGGCCTGAAAACTGAAGGAAAATGATAACTGTGCATCGTGGCTATGAGGATATGAAATGGCTGCAAAGAGGGGAGAAGAGAGATGGTTGTAAAAATTGCGATGCCGCAGCGGTTTCAGCTGAAAATGGCGGCAAATTTTGGGGATATTCTGTTCCGAAAACCAAGGGAAACGCACTATATCGGTGGAACGGAGGTGCTGCCCGCCCCACTTGAGCCGGAGCAAGAGAAGACGCTGCTCGAGATGCTCGGCAGGGAGGGGGACGCGAAGGCCAAGAGCCAGCTCATCGAGCACAATCTTCGCCTGGTTGTATACATAGCAAAAAAATTTGACAATACGGGTGTCGGCGTAGAGGACTTGATTTCGATTGGCACGATCGGGCTGATCAAGGCGATCAATACGTTCAATCCGGACAAGAAGATTAAGCTTGCCACTTACGCCTCGCGCTGCATCGAGAACGAAATCCTGATGTATCTGCGCCGGAATAGCAAGAACAAGATGGAAGTGTCGATCGACGAGCCCTTGAATGTGGACTGGGATGGCAATGAATTGCTTCTCTCTGATATTTTGGGAACGGACGAGGATGTGATCTCGCGCGATATGGAGACCGAGGCGGAACATAATCTTTTGCTTGCCGCGATCTCCAAGCTTTCGAAGCGGGAGCAGACGATCATTCACCTGCGCTTCGGCATCAATACGCGGGACGGCGAGGAAAAGACCCAGAAAGAAGTCGCAGATCTGCTCGGCATCTCCCAGTCTTATATTTCCAGGCTGGAAAAACGAATCATCAAGCGTCTCCGCCGAGAGATTGTGCGGTTTGAATAAAAAGATTAACGGACTCTTCGGAGCCCGTTTTTCAACTTATTCTAATATTTTTTTCAGTTCGTTCATGAAGGTGTTGACGTCTTTGAATTCGCGATATACCGAGGCAAAACGCACGTAAGCGACAGCATCCAGGTCCTTTAATTTGTCCATCACAATCTCGCCGATTGCTTTGCTCTCGATCTCTTTTTCCTCGAGATTAAAGATTTCCATCTCGATAGCGTCGATCGTCTCTTTGATTTTCTGAATCGGGATCGGCCGTTTGTAGCAGGCTCGCATTACCCCATCCTCGACCTTTCTGCGGTCATATTGCTCGCGAGTCTGGTCTTTTTTGATTACAACGAGCGGAATCGTGTCTACCTTTTCGTAAGTTGTGAACCGCTTTCCACATGCGTCGCACATGCGTCTTCTTCTGATCGAGCTGTTCTCATCTGCCGGTCTTGAATCTACGACACGCGTATTCTCCTGATTACAAAATGGACATTTCATTCTATTTACCTCCCGGCGTCCTTTCATCTTTTCTAAGTATAAAGGATGTCGGAACTACTGTCAAGAATCACATTTTCCAGTAACAAAGCCACACATTCCTCAGGGACAGAGCCATATTCTTTCAGGTGACAGAATCACATTTTCTATCATATATTAAAACAACCACCTTGCGCGGGAGAATGTTATGCGGTTTTACGATCTGAAGCAAAAAGAAGTGATCAATATCTGCACTTGCCGCTCGCTTGGCTGTGTCAGTGATCTGGACATTGACTGTACAACCGGGGGCGTTCTTTCGCTGATCGTTCCAGGACCTGGCAAATTCTGCTGGTTTCTCGGCCGTGAATATGAATATATCATTCCATGGAGGTGCATTGTCCAGATCGGGGCCGACATTATTTTGGTGGAAGTCAACGAGGAAGAAATCCGGAAAAAATGCGGATAGCCTCATGTCAAGTATAATTTTCGGGCGACGGGTAAGACACTCGTCTGACGATCGTCCCCGAACGTTCGATAAGATATTTGTGCTTTCAGACTCTCAGATAATTTCGCATATTTTTGAGCGCGTTCTTTTCGAGTCTGCTCACCTGTGCCTGCGAGATACCGATCTCCGAGGCCACTTCCATCTGTGTCTTTCCCTCATAAAAACGAAGCTCAATAATATGTTTTTCGCGCTCATCCAAACGCTTCATTGCCTCTTTCAGGGAGATGACTTCGACCCAGTTTTCCTCTTTATTCTTTTTGTCGCTGATTTGATCCATGACATACAAGGCATCCCCGCCTTCTGTGTAGACGGGATCATAGAGACTGACCGGACTCTGGATTGCGTCCATTGCGTATACAATTTCTTCTTTTGAGACTCCGATCTCTTCCGCAATCTCGTTGATGGTTGGTTCCTTCAAGTACTTCTTTGTATAATTTTCTTTCGCGTAAATTGCCTTGTAGGCTGTATCGCGCAGCGATCTGCTCACGCGGATCGCGTTGTTGTCGCGGAGATAGCGCCGGATTTCCCCGATGATCATCGGCACCGCGTAGGTGCTGAACTTCACATCGAGGTCTGTATTGAAATTGTCTATGGCCTTCATTAGCCCGATGCAGCCGATCTGAAATAGGTCGTCTACATTTTCATTGCTGCCTGAAAAGCGCTTGATTACACTTAAGACCAGGCGCAGATTCCCTTTGATATACAGCTCGCGCGCGTTTTCATCGCCTGCTTTGATGCGCTCGAACAAAAAATCCTTTTCTTCACCGGTCAGTGTCGGGAGCTTTGCCGTGTTTACGCCGCATATTTCTACCTTATTAAGTGCCATAGGATCATCCTCCTGAAAGTATGTTCTGGGTTACTTTGTCAGTCACGGAGTGAACAGTAATTCTTCAGGTAAAATGATTCACATTTTGCAACCGGGCTATTCGCCTAAGGCAGAAATTTTAAAAAGTTTTGGACCTTGACAAACTTAAGGTTTCATAAATATTAGCAGAATGCTTGCGGAAAGCGGTTGGGAAGTGATATACTTTAAACGGTATATTCGGGATAGGTGATCGACATTGAAGAGACGTATTGAACAATTATTGAATGGAATATTTGAATATGCGCCGGCGAAGCTTGTGATCGAGCCGGCGAAGCTTGTGATTCGCGCGGTGCCAGGAGCTGCAGCGAGCGGGAGTTTTCGCGTTTCTGCCGCAGATCATCAGAAAGTCAAGGGTTTTCTCTATACTTCCAGTCCGCGGATGCTGTGTGAGCCGGCTGAATTTCAAGGGACCGAAAATGACATTCGGTTCCAGATCGACTGCAGTGGTTTTGAGGAAGGAGCCCAGGAGCAGGGAAGCATCACGGTTTGCAGTGGACTTGGAGAGTATGTTCTGCCGTATGAGGTTATGATCGAGTCGGGCGCGCAGGGCAAGGAGGCTGACCAGGTCGGCAGTGCACGGGAGCTTGCAGCGGTTGCGCATGAGAGCTATCAGAAAGCATGCCGGATTTTTGCCACGGAGGAGTTTGAAGAGAGACTGGCCCACAGAGAACCGCATTTTGCGGCACTCTACGGAGGTCTGCGCGTGCAGGGGAATGATTGCGCGCAGGTTGAGGAATTTCTGGTCGGAGCTGGGGTCAAGGAGCCTGTTGAGATAACTGCTGAGCAGAACTCATATGTATGGGATGGACTTTTGGCGCCGGTGGGTCAGACGATCCGAATTGCGAGAAATACCTGGGGCTACCAACAAATTACCGCATCCTCCGACGCACGTTTCCTCCGGCTTGAGAAGAAATCCTTCACGACGGATGAGTTCGCGGGAAGCACGTATGAACTGAATTTTGTTTTGGATACGAACCTGATGCATGCCGGAAACAACTATGCGCGGATTTTGCTGACAGCAGGATGCCAGACCGTTGAGATCCGGGTGACGGCTCGCAGGGCGGAGCAATCTGGGGCAGGGCATGGGTATCATACCTGCAAGATCATGAGGAAAGAGCTGGAGGCCCTGTATGTCCGCTTCCGTCTCAAGAAGATTGATCTTGCCACTTGGGTAGAGCGATCAGTGAGTGTGATAGGCAGTTATAAAAGATCCGGAGGGCAGGACCTGTATGCGGATCTGTTTCTTGTCCAGCTCTATTTTGCAGACGGGAAGAAGCAGAGAGCGCTCAAACTGTTAGAAAGCTTGGACGGGCAGGTGCGCCGGACAGGCTCCCCGGAGCGCTATGGATTTTATCTGTATCTCACGACGTTCTTTTATCACGAAGCGGCATATGTCGACCGTGTGGAGGATGAAATTGTCAGGCTGTTTATGAGGGACAGGACAAACTGGAAGTTGCTCTGGATCCTGCTGTATCTTCAGGAGAATTTTTTGAACAATGACGATGCGAAATATGAGGCTATTGCGGAACAGTTCCGGTATGGGTGTCGCAGCAGAATTCTGTATCTGGAGGCATACTTGATCCTGAGGGACGATCCGTTTCAGATGCGGAGGCTCGATGCTTTTGAGCTTCAGCTTTTGCGTTTCGCGCGAGATGAGGGAATTCTGACCGCGGAGGTTGTGCGGCAGGCGGCGAATTTGGCGATCCATTATCCGACATTTGACCAGAGGCTCTATGAAATATTGACAAGTGGCTATCAGCTTTATCCATCGGAAGACCTTGTGAAGGCAATCTGCCGTCTGTTGATGAAGGGCGACAAAAAGGATAGCTGCTTTTTCCCGTGGTACGCGAAGGGCGTCGAGATGGGGCTGCGTGTTACAGGCCTATATGAATATTATATGGAGACGATGGACAGCCTCGATATGGACTCTATGCCACAAGTGATCCGGATGTATTTTGCATACGATACCACATTGGATTACCGCAGAAGAGCGGCAATTTATCGAACGATTGTGGAGAATCGCCAGAGCGATGCGCAGATGTATCACAGCTACCGGGCTGCAATGGAGAAGTTTGCAGTAGATCAATTGGAAGCGACACGGATTTCGGATGATCTCGCGGTACTTTACCGTACGTTTTTGCGGAAAAAGTCGCTGACGGAATCCTCTGCGAAGAAGCTGGCAAAGATTTTGTTTACCTATGAGATTGCGTGTAATCTGCCAAACATCCGCCAGGTGATTGTCCACTCAGCGCGACTTCGGAGAGAGCAGGCGGCGCTCCTTGTGCAGGGTCGCGCTTACGTTCAGATCTATGATCCAGACAGTGCGGTCATGCTGGAGGACATGCAGGGACGGCGCTATCTGGCTTCCGGGATCAGCAGTATCCGGAGAATGTTTGAGGACGAGGAGATGCTTGCGTGGTGCGCGCAGACAGTGTCTGATCTTCCAGGCTTGCTTTTGCATATCTGCGTCAGATGTATGGAAATGGGCCCGATTCAGAACCAGACACTACCTTATTTCGCGGCGGCGTGCGAGACAGAGGCTTTTTCTGACACATTTCGCGCAAGATTGCGCCGTGACGTGATGAATTATTATGTAAACCATATCCGTGATGACTCTCTATCCGAGTTTTTGGGGCACATTTCCTATTTGGATTATGTGAAAGTGGACAAGGCAGCTTTGATCACACTTCTGGCTGAAGAGGGAAAGTGTGCCGATGCGTTTGCGCTTTTGGATGCCTATGGGACAGAGGGAATTGCTTTGCTGCAGCTTGTACGCATTTGCAGTCGCATGGTGCTGGAGCTGGAGTTTGAAGAGAATTCTATGCTGGTATCTCTGTGCTATTATTGTTTTGACCGCGGCAAATACGATGATAAGCTGTTGCGCTATTTGCTTCTCTACTATGAAGGCCCGGTGCGCGACATGAAGCATATATGGCAGGCGGCGGTTCGCTTTGACCTGGATACGATGCTTCTGGAAGAAAAGATCATAACGATGATCCTGTTCACCAGGAGCGGGACACAGGGTTCAGAGGCAGTGTTTGAGTCCTATTGGAAGAAAATGGGGCGCAAAAAGCTGTGCAAGGCGTATGTGAATCTCAAGGCGTATGAGTATTTTGTCAAGGACATTCCTGTGGCGGATTCGGTGTTTGCCTACATTGAGCGCGAATATTTGTATCTGACCAGGAAAAACAGGGCGGAGGAGCAGGAGCAGGTATGCCGACTGGCGCTTTTGCAGTACTATGCGCGAAGCCTTGAACTGAAACCGGAGCAGAGGAAGATTGCAGTAGACTTGCTCGAAGAGTTCGGAGCCAGGGGAATGCGCTTTGCGTTCTGGCGACGTTTCGACGAGGAGTTGCTGCGCCCGTATCAGATGGAAGGCAGAGTGTTTGCGGAGTATGCCTGTGACCCGAAGAGCAAGGTGACAATCTTTTATCGTCTGCGTGGCAGGGAAGAAGAGTATCGCGAAGAGGCTATGAAAGACTATTTCGAGGGTATTTTTGTGAGGGAGTTCACGTTGTTTGACGGAGATGAGCTTGAATGTTACCTGGAGGAAGAGTCGGGCGATGAGCGCAAGAAGACAGACTTGTGGGTGCTCAGGGCACCTTCGGGGGCGTCTGTAAGGACATCCAAGTATGAATCGTTGAACCGTATCGCGAGAGCGCGAAGCAAAGGAGAAGAGGTTCGGGAAGAGCTGGAATCTTACCTGACCATGGAATATCTAGTGGGGGAAATATTTACGTTGGTGTGATGTCAAGCATGCTTTGGAACGGCAGAAAAGGACACCCCGATGTATGAGACATATGGCTGAGGCAGAGAAGTAAGGTGAGCTTATGATACAGGCGACAAATGAAATGGTGCTGGGAATCGATCTGAACGAACAGTATGCTCAGATTACGTATTATCATCAATCGGTCAAGGAACCGATGACATTGGGCGCATCGGCAGACGCGGAGCATGCACTTTTGCCAATGGGAATGCGTTTGGATGCTCAGGGGAGATGGCACCTCTGGGACGGGAAGAGTGAGTGGACAAACGCGGGTCACAAGACCGCATCAGACCGCGCCGCGACGAGCCGGACGGGGACACGTCAGCAAACGGACGAAAAGAGTGGAATTACAGACCTGTACAACAAGATCGAAAGGCAGGAAACGGTATTCAGTGGAGGGAAAAGCTATGAGCCAAGAGAGCTTTTGGCAGCTTATTTTCAATTGTGCTTTTCAAAACTGAAGCTGCTGGCCCAGGAGACGAAGCTGCATGTGATGGTGACAGTGCGTGAGCTTGACGACTGGTGGAGTACGGTGCTCGTAGAGGCTTTGGAGCAAAACGGGCTGGACCGCAAGCAGATTTACCTTCAGGATTATCTGTCTTCCTTTTTCTACCATACGATCAATCAGAAAAAGGAATTGTGGTATCAGGATGTCGCACTTTTGACATACGAGGATGAGGCGATCGTTGGGTACTTACTCCACATCGACCGCAGCACGAGACCGGCGATCGCCACGGTGGACCAGGTTGCCAGACAGCCGATGAATGAAGAAGTGCGTGCCGGGCGGGGAGATACCGAATGGAAGAAGGAGAAGGACCGCCTGTTTTTCGAGCTCTTGAAGAAGGTGTTCGAGCGAAGAAATGTGTCCGCCAGCTATCTGATGGGCGATTATTTTAACAAGAGCTGGGCGGAGCGGTCAATCCAGTTCCTCTGTTACAAACGGCACGCGTTCCAGGGGCGGAACTTGTATTCCAAAGGAGCCTGCTATGCTGTGATGGAGCGGGTTGGTCTGGTCGAGAGCCATGGGATTATTTTTGGTGGGCGTGACATGATCGAACGAAATCTCGGGATGGAGATGCGAGTTCGGGGCAGGGAGACGTATTATCCTCTTGTGAGCGCGGGAATCAATTGGTATGAGGCACATCATGTTTGCGAGTTTATTTTGCATGGAGAGCGCGAGATTCGTGTTCTCTCACAGCCGATGGCGGAGGGCGAGAAGATTGTGCACACGATGAGATTTCCCGGACTGCCGGCGCGGCCGGACCGTGCGACGAGGCTGCGCATGACGGTCTATTTCTTGTCGGCGACATGTTGCCATATTGAAGTAGAGGATCTGGGGTTTGGGGGACTTTACCGCTCCTCAGGCCGCGTTTGGCAGAGGGAATTGTACTTTTAGGAGAAGAAGGGATCATTTATGAGTTATGATCTTTGCCTGGTGAAACAGGCTGAAAAACCATATTTCATAGAAAATATACGGACCGGCATTTACTCGCTGGAGGAGCTTTGCTTTTATCTCTACAATAATATTTGTCTGATTGACGAGAGTATTCTGAACGAAGGCCTTTGTGACTGGATTCGTGATGAGCTTGGACTGACAAGATTGTATCGTCAGCTGTATGAGCAGCTTGAGAAGCAGGAGGGAGCGGCTTTCTTTGTGCTGCCGATTTTTCGCGAGGCAGGATATCTGTCCCACGCCGAGATGCGGGAGTTTCAGGAGAAGCTTGCAAAGCTCGAGGTGCAGTCTGATGACATGAAACAAAAGCTGCGCGGCGATTATTTGGTCCGGGATCACATGTATGCGCGTGCAATCGGAGAGTACCGTGGAATTTTGAAGCGCAGGAATCCCGGAAAGCTGGGGACGCAGTTTTATGCGGCGGTTTTGAATAATCTTGGAGCCGCGTATGCCGGATTGTTTCAGTTTGAGGCGGCAGCAGAATGCCTTCGAGAGTCCTATGAGCTAATGAAGACAAAGGAGACTCTTCGAAAATATATCAGCGCGCTCCCACTGTTTCTGGATGAGAAAGAGTGCAAAAAGCGTCTTGACGAGCTGAAGGCGGACTCTGTTCTCGTGAAAAGCATTCAGGAATATAATGCAAAGCTGTTCGAGAAGCCAGAGTTTGCCAAGCACCTTGAGAACGTGCATAAGGCGGAGCCGGAGAAAATATTTGACGAATTGAAGGAACAATACTGCAGAAGTACGAAAATCTAATCTTGCAATCTCAGGCTCAATCATATATACTTGCATGTGGCACAAGGCCGGGTGCAGCGAATCCGTTCGGTCGGGGCGGATGCTTTCTCAGAGAGTAGATCTTTTGGGAAGCAGAACAAAACTTCTGCCGAAAGTGATTTGCAAAAGCGCACCGGCGCAAGAAACATAATAATACGCAGAGGCGAAAGAGGAGATCGTTTATGGAAAAAAAGGAATTGCTCTACGAGGGAAAGGCAAAGAAGGTTTACCGCACAGACGACGAGGACGTTTTGATCGTGGATTACAAGGATGACGCCACGGCATTCAATGGCCTGAAGAAGGGCACGATCGTCGGCAAGGGCGTGATCAACAACCGCATGACGAACCATGTATTCCAGATCCTTGAGAAAGAGGGCGTTCCGACCCATTTCATCGAGGAGCTCAGCGACAGGGAGACCGCCGTGAAGAAGGTGGAGATCGTTCCGCTCGAGGTCATCGTGCGCAACATCGCGGCGGGCAGCTTTTCGAAGCGCCTGGGCGTTCCGGAGGGCACGCCATTTAAGGCTCCGACGCTCGAGTTCAGTTACAAGAACGATGAGCTGGGAGATCCGCTGATCAATGACTATTTTGCGATCGCGTTGGAGCTTGCAACGCGGGAGGAGATCGAGACGATCACAAAATACGCGTTCAAGGTGAATGATGTTCTGAGAAACTATTTCATGCAGGCGAACATTGAGCTTGTGGACTTCAAGATCGAGTTTGGCCGCTATCACGGACAGATTATCCTGGCGGATGAGACATCACCGGATACTTGTCGCCTGTGGGATGCGACCACACATGAGAAGCTGGACAAAGATCGCTTCCGCAGGGATCTCGGCAATGTCGAGGAAGCATACAATGAGGTGTTCCACCGTCTCGGGCTGGCATAGGGCGGACGCCGCCAAGGAAGGCTATCTCCGGGTGGACACCCCTATAGGCTCTTCTAGGAGATGACATTTTTCTGACGGCTGTCGGATGACAGCGTGAGAAACGCACAGCGTCGGTAACGGTGGAAGCGAAATTGCAGGATGCCTCGGACGTGGAAGCGATTTACACTAGGAAGGATCTGGGGCGGGAGATGATAATACGGAATGAACTGTGAGATTTATGAACAGATGGAGCCCGAGGATAAGCTGCGAGAGGAGTGCGGTGTCTTCGGTATGTACGATTTCTCAGGGGAGGATGTCGCGTCGTCGATCTACTATGGCCTTTTCGCGCTGCAGCACCGCGGGCAGGAGAGCTGCGGGATCGCGGTCAGCGACACGCAGGGGCCGAAGAAGAAGGTGCTGTCACATAAGGGCATGGGCCTAGTGAACGAGGTGTTCACGGGCGATCATCTGGCAGCGCTGAAGGGCGATATCGGCGTCGGGCACGTGCGCTATTCGACCGCGGGCGGGAGCACGCGTGAGAACGCGCAGCCACTTGTGCTCAACTATGTCAAAGGCACGCTGGCGCTTGCGCACAACGGCAATCTGGTGAATGCGCCGGAACTGCGCAGGGAGTTGGAGATGGGTGGTGCGATCTTCCAGACGACGATCGACACGGAGGTCATCGCCTATCATATTGCCAGGGAGCGTGTTCGCTCGAAGGACGTTGAGGGCGCGGTCGCAAACGCGATGAAGAAGCTCGTAGGTGCTTACTCGCTGGTCATCATGTCGCCGCGCAAGCTGATCGGCGCAAGGGATCCGTTCGGGTTCCGCCCGCTGTGCATCGGCAGGAGGGACAATGCCTATATTCTTGCCTCTGAGACCTGCGCGCTGGACACGATCGGGGCCGAGTACATCCGGGACGTCGAGCCCGGGGAGATCGTGACGATCAGCCCGAAGGAGGGCATCGTATCTGACCGGAGTATGTGCCTGTCGAAGGATGGGAAAGACAGAACCGCAAGGTGTATTTTTGAATATATTTATTTCGGAAGACCGGACAGCCGCCTGGACGGCGTCAGCGTCTATCAGTCGCGGATCCGCGCAGGACGTTTTCTGGCGATGGATTCGCCGGTGGACGCGGATCTGGTGGTCGGCGTGCCGGAGTCCGGGAATGTGGCGGCGCTCGGCTATTCGCTGGAGTCCGGGATCCCCTACGGGACCGCGTTTGTCAAGAACAG
>CANQEB010000051.1 GCA_947594085.1 uncultured Lachnospiraceae bacterium
TGGCGATGACCCACCGCAGCTTCAGCTCCAATCACTTGCTCAAATACTTCTTGCGGTTAGCTTCTGTATTCTTCACAAATTTCATTTTCTGTCTCTTCACCTTTTGGGTAAGGCCCGTAAGAAGGCTGTTGAATTCCTTCTCGGTGACATCTTTTCCTACAACCCACTTTTCAAGAAAGTCATCATATTGTGCTTCCTCGACAGAAGGATCACTGAAATAATAATATCCGCATTCCGGGCTGCCATCGGGTGCCTCCCACGACTTGGTCAACACCTCTGTCAGGGCGTGTTTGTAACCTTCTTTGTTGCAAGAGGCAAATGTGCAGTAGTCTTCCCAATAATATAGCTCCGGTATAGCCTCCTTGTACCGATACATCACCAGATTTCGCTTCGGGTAATAATAGTAAGTCAGTTTGTTTGACTCACTTGCCATCATCATGCTCATCGTCTGATTCGCGGCTTCCTTGCCGTTGATCCAATAGACATAATTGCTACTGTCTTTCTTTGTGATGGCCATCAGATCAGGAATATTGTCTTCATTGATATAGCATATGCTGAAATATTTATATTTTTTTGTCTTTTCCAGCATACTTCTGTAATTAGCGAGCGCCTGCATTTTTTTGCTCTTTTTCTTTGTAACTGTCACTTCGCAGGCCGCTTTTTTCCCATTCTGGGTCATGACAGTGATGGTCGCTTTTCCGATTTTTTTCGCGGTCACTTTTCCATTCTTGACCGTTGCCACCTTCGTGTCACTGCTCTTCCAGGTCAGCTTCTTCACTGCGCCCTTTGGAGATACCGTCGCCTTCAGAGTCGCACCCGATCCCACACTCAAGGATAGTTTCGCCTTGTTCAAAACCACTTTCGTCGGCTGCTTTTTCTTCGGCGCGGTCTCGGTAACTGTCACCTTGCAGGTCGCTGTTTTCCCGTTGCCTGTCTTGACAGTGATAGTTGCTTTCCCTGCTTTTTTCGCGGTAACCTTTCCATCCTTCACTACTGCTATCTTTTTATCGCTGCTTTTCCATGTCAGTTCCCTCGCAGCCTCCTGCGGGGAAACGGTAGCTTTCAATGTGGCGCTCTTGCCGATTACCAAAGACAGTTTATTCTTGTTCAATGTCACCGATGCCGGATCGATCGTCTTGTATGCCTCCACCAGTCCGTAGCCATAAGCGCGGTCCCAGCCAGGCTGGCCCAGATCCTTTGCGTTATTTTTAATCAACGCTTCGATCTGCGCAGGAGTTCGCGAAAAGTCCTGAAGCTTGTACATTGCCGCAATCGCCGCCACATGCGGAGTCGCCATAGATGTCCCGTTCAGCGCGGCAAACTTACCATCCAGAATCGGTCCTCTCACGTCCACTCCAGGCGCGACAACATCCAACGGTTCTCCCTTGTTCGAAAAGAACGGAACATTAAGGTCGGAATCAATCGCCCCGACTACAATCGCCTCGCTGATATGCGCCGGACAAAATAAAGAGGTATCTTCTCCCTCGTTTCCGGCCGCAATTACAACCGTCACACCTTTTTCAAGCGCATAGGCAATATTTTCGTCCAAAAAACTGTTATGTCGGCCACTCAGACTGAGATTGATGACGTCGGCTCCCTGATCCACCGCATAGCGCACACCCAACGCCACCGTCAGCGACAAACCGCTTCCGCGCTCGTCCAGGACCCGAACCGGCATGATTTTCACATTTAGGCCCGGCGTGCAATCTACAACGATTCCCGCAACATGCGTGCCATGCTTATTTCTATCCTCCGGGTTCTCATCGTTATCCACAAAATCATATCCGGTGACCAATCTCTCATTGAGGAATGGATGCGAAGCGACACCACTGTCTACCACAGCGACCTTGATCTCCTGCGTCCTGGTCGAAGCAAGGTTCGCGGCCAATTTGTCCGCACCAATCGCAGAAACACCCCAGGAATAATGCTTCGTCGTCTCTGCACCTGTGGCCTCCGCCTTCATGTTAAAATCCGGTTCCGCATAGACCACCGCCCCGGATTTCCCCAATTGATCCATCGCCGTCTTTGTATCTTCGCAGCTTGCAAACTGAAGTATGTACAATGATCCTGCCTGAACCGCACTGATTGGATGATATTTCTGAAAATTCAGTCCAGAGGTTTTCGCCTTCACGATAAGCCTCTTGTTGCAGAATGTCCGCTCCATTTCCGTTCCACTCTGCTCCATGGGACTGTTTTGGTCAATCATGTCAATGACTGCATCAGAAAATTCCTCAAAGCTACCTGTCCTGACGATATTGTCTTCTGAGGCAAAAACTCCAAGGGGTAACATCAACAGAAAGTAACACGTAAGCAGCATCAAGTTCAGTCCATATCTGTATTTCTTTCTTTTCATATCGACCCTCCTGCGTTAAAAGATATCCAGAGCTTTCCCGGCTTTCCTTTTTCTGGTAATAGAATACATGAATCCATACGAATAATCAAGAAATATTCTCTTTCACGGCTGTGTTTTTAATCCCTTCACAAGGCCAAAGTCTTGTTTCATATCACAGCATAGCCTCTATCATGTCCTTCTCTTCCTGTCCATCACCTTGCAGAAAACTACCGCCACCAATGTACTCACCGCCGTTGCCGCAATCCCCGGACCAACAATTGCCGTGGAGTTCACGCTGCCATACTGCGCGCGGTATGCGATCACGTTGACGGGAATGAGCTGCAGGGAAGAAATATTCAAAATCAAAAATGTACACATCTCATTGCTCGCCACACCGCGGGGCACAGCATACGTTTTTCGCCTGCGCCGCATGCCCGCAGCCCGCTTTTCCTGTACCGATGCCGTCTTTCGCTCTTGTCTATCCCGGTATCTGTCCGGCGCCTGTACCGCATTTGCAATCTGCTGTGCTGTGTCCGTCCCCCGCTCAATTTCAGTCTCTGCTCTCCGCTCCTCCTCTAGCTCGGCCAGGCACGCCATCGCCTTCAGACCCGCCGGAGTCGCCGCCCAGCCGAGCCCCAGAAAGTTAGCTGCATGTCAAGTAGGACTAAAAAAGATTTTCTATTTTCAGAAAATTATCGGTTCCTCCAACGAAAGTGATATTCTTTTTTCAAACGCTCATAGATCTCAAACGCAACCGGACAGACTTCGATCACATCCAAGACACTGTACAGACTTTGCAGACGCTCCGGCTGGTTTGTATACGGATATTTTTTGCAGCTGTCAGGCTTGCAGTCACCCAGCCTGCAGGAACCATCTGATTCCAGAAAGTCGCATGGCATATGTTTGGTCTGATAATTTCCCTCTACTGTTTTGTCTTGCAGATATGTATCCATAAACTGTTCGCGTGTCATGCCCAGACACTTTACGTCACGCTCCACATCTTCCTCCGGAATACTTCCCACATACATTTTGCAGCAATTTCTGCATCGACTACAATCAAAGTCCGCGAATAATTCTTCATGCAGTTCCCGAAACTGCCTGTCCAATGTCTCCTCGTCCGCATGGCATTTTAAAAATGTACGGAACGCAAGATTTTCATTTTCTTTCTTTTTTGATTCAAATTTTACCTTCCTTGGCTCGATCATTTTCTACCTGTTCCTTTCTAAAACTATCGCAATATATGCCAAAAACAAATTTGCATAAATTATTGCTTCCTCCCATCGACCACACTCTCCTCCAGTTCATCAACCGTATCGCCCTCCATCAATTTCAGATAATCGCCCTTGTCGATATGCATCATGGAAATCTGATTCTGATATCTGCGGAAACCGTAAACACAGTCCACATTGCGGATCAGGGACTGGAGCCGCTCGTCCGGCACACAGACGATCATCTGCAAGTCAAGCTCCCGCGCATACTTCAGGCATACCTCGCTGCGCTCCTGATCCATTTTGGAAAACGCCTCATCCAAAAGCACCAACCGGATCTTCGAATCGCGGTTGCTCTGTTGCAGATACAGCATGGCAAACCCCGCAAGGAGCGCCACATATTTCGGATTCTGTCCCTCTCCACCGGAATCCTTTCCCGCCATCTCGTCCACCGGATTCTCACGAATCACATGACCGTCCTCATCCGTCACCTGCTCAAACATGCTGAACGAGAGGTAGTTCCGGTAGTCGGCATATTTCTCCATCTCTGCCCGCCTCTGCTGCGCCATCTGTTCGCTCTCGTCCCTCGCAGGCATAAACTTCTCGATCAGCAGCTGGATCTTCTGCCCATATTTCTGGAAAAAGGTATCCTCTTCCAGACTCAGCTGGCCCTCGTAACCTCCGTTATCCAGATTCTTACTGTCCAGCTCCTCCGCCATCAGCATATCATAAAACTGGCCGTTCTCATTCTGCGCCCGGTCGATCCGAATCTGATAGGTGCTGTCTGAGAAATTTGTCCGGCGCAGCAGTCGGTTGATCTCGTAGGTGTGGCGCTTCGCCGCCTTGATATCGCCGTGAATCGTGGCAATCACATTACCGCGCAGGCTCTTATACACAAAATCGCACTGCTTTTCAAATTCCGCCTTATACTTCGGCTCAAAATCCTGCCGGTATCTGTCAAGCAGATCCAGATAGATCTGATTAGAGCTGCTTTCATCCAAGCCGCAGGACGGATATTTCACACTGAAGTCGATCCTGCTCTTCTGAAGTTTTTCCTTCTGCCGGTCTTCCCGCTCTTTCAATTCACTGATCTCCCTGGCTTTTCGGTTCCGGAGGGTCAGCCCGGAGAAGTGTTTCAGCTGTTCTTCCACCTCCTGCTCGATCTCGGCGTTCGCGACATAGCCCTCGCTTTTTTCCTCCAGATTCTGTCGCTGAGCCGCAATCTTCTGTTCGCACTCGACACGCAGGATCTCTGCGTCCCTCTGGCTCTCCCGGCAGGCGTTCAGTTTTTCTTTCAGTCCGTCCCGCTCTTTGCGGCACTGCTCCTCCCGACGTTTGAGCTCCCCGTATTTTCCTTTTTCCAGCTGTTCAATCTCCTTCTCCAACTTTGCCTGTTTCTTGCGCTCCTCCTCAAGCTCCCTGTCCGCGCTGGACCATTGTATCAGGATATCGGCATCGTGCTTCAGGCTCTCAAAATCGCCCGCGGCGCTCAGCGCCTCAATCTCCCGAATCAGGCTGTCATACTCCCTCTGCAAACGCTCCTCCTGTTCCATGTATTCCGAAAGCTTCGCCTTCGAGACGGTCCTCCCGATAAACGCGCGAACCGTATAATCCTTCCTGCGCAGATGGCGGAAACGGAAATTGCTGTACGAATAACAATCCGGCGTGACGCCGTTTCCCGCCTCCTCCAGTGCCTCCACCGAACGGCATTTGATGATGTGCCCCAGATACCGTTTCAGGCAGGCGTCCACATAGCTCTCCCCGGTCTCCACCGCATCGTACAGGGAACCCGGCAAAGCCTCCGGCCTGCTCTTCACCACAGCGTCGGAATTGATCAGATCCACCTCCTCGAACTCCTTCATCGCGCGGAAAAGCATCGCGGCGTCGTGGGAATACCTCGGCTCCGTGATCAGGGACAGTTTCAGTCCCGCCATCCTTCCCTCTATGGCGTTTTTCCACTCTTCCTCCCTCACATCGAACAAGTCGGCCAGAATATACACATGAACCGGCTTTCCGTACCGATCCCCGAGCTTTCGCTCCAACGCCGCCCTCGCCTGCCTCAGATTGCCGTCATAGGATTTCCGGTTGTTCTGCATATCGTCAATCAACTGACGCAGTTCTTTCAACCTGCCGCCAATCTCCCGCCGCTTCTCTTTTCGGTCTTCCAACTCCTCATTCACAATCTCCCTGGCATCCGCAATCTGTGTTTTGAGCCTGTCGCACTGCTCCTCGCTCACATTGCCTTTGCCGAACGATGCGATCTCCTGCAGCATGGAATTGCTGACGTAATCCGTGACGATCTCGTCCTCCTCCCAACGGCGCAGGCCATGCGTGATCGCTCTCCACTCCCTGCTTCCTGCCGCCAGATCCTGCTCCCGTTTCAGCACCTGCTCCAGCATTTCCCTGCGGCTCCCGAGATCGCTGGCTTTCAGGTCGGCGCTGGCCTGGATCAGCTCCTCCTCTGCAGCCGCGTATTCCTGATCCAGCTGTTTCAGTTTATCGCCGATCTTTTGCTCCTGTTCCTGCGCCGCCTTTCTGTCTTCCTCATACGCTGCGATCTTGTTTTGAATATCCTGAATATCCATGCATCGCAGAAACGCCGCATTTCTCACCAGGCCGTACTCTGTCTCCTGCAGCTCGTCCCCCGCCTGCTTCACCTGCAAAAGCATCCCGATCCGCTCTTCCAGATCCTCGATCTTCTCGCGAATCTCACGGTAGGCTCCCAGCTGATCGCTGATGTCCGAGATCGTATCCGTGACGCTCTTGGGAAACATGTAGTCCCTGATGAACTGTCCGGTTCCGTTTGTCATGCGCAGGGCGATCGCGTTCCGCTCCATAATGCCGAAACGCGTGCCGTCGATGTACCCGAGAATTCCCTCGTACAGCGTGTTCAGATAGGCTTCCTTCGACGGGTAGATGCGGTTCACGTCCGGCTTCCCGCGGTTGTCCGGCGAAGCGGATCTCTCCTGCACCAGCTGGCGGATATCGTGGTTCGTGTACGGATATCCCTGCCTGTTTAGGTAGCCCCTCTCCGGCATTCTCCCGGAATGACTGAAATACACATATTTTTTCAGCTCGGTATCCTTTTTGCGCACTTCAAATCCGATCCCCACACAGTTTACAATATGCGTTCCGGTATCTTCGATCTCCAGCACGATCGTGGAGCAGAAGTCCTGCCCCTCCCGGTTCGCCGTTCCGTCCTTCTGCTCCCCGCGCAGATAGCCCAGCACGCTTCTCTTATTTTTCGCGTCATCTGCCGCCTTGTTCAGGAAATTGGAAGAAAAACTCCCGTACAGGATTACCTGTATGGCGTCCATCACCGTCGACTTCCCGGAGCCGCTCTTTCCGCTGAACAGATTTACATACTCGTGAAATTCCAGAATCCTGTGGCTGATCCCTCCCCAGTTATTCAGACTCATCCGGGTAAATATCTTCTTCTGCATCCTGCGTATTCTCCTCCTCCGTCTGATACCGTTTCACCAGCTCGTGAATATCTGCCCCCGTACAGAAAAGATTCACCGTGCCGTACAGATAGATCGGCGTGCGGTCCTCCAGATTCGCCACCGCCCCCGGCAGCTCGATCATCTGGTGCGTCTTCATCAGCACCAGCGCCTCCTGCCATTCCTGTCCGGTGAGTTTTCTCGTGATCAGGTTCGTATTCTTCCCGTACTCGCGGATCTCCTCCAGGTTCGTCACCGTGGCGTGCAGACCCTCTCCCATGATCTTTTCATGATAGATCAGTTTCATCAAAAGCACCAGCCTGGTGGCCGTCAAGGACATTTTTTCCACAGGCACTCCGTCCCCCTGAATCCGGAAAATATGCTCCTGCGGGTCGTGAACCAATTCGCAGCCCAGCACTTCCAGATAATCCGCAATGAACTCGCGATGCCTTGCGCATACCTTGTAGCGCGGATCGTCGCGCTGGAGCAGCGTCGCCGGATCGCATTTTACCTGCAGGATACAGGTCTGTCGAAACAGCGCCTGTATCGTTTTGCGCACAGCATCCGCCTCCGACGGCGACAGTGTTTCCATATAATTAAGCATGTTTTTCCTCCTCTATGGTCAGACCGGAAAACGTAAAGCCTTCCGCTGTACGGACTTCATCCTCCAGCACAATCCTGCCGGTTTTCTCTGCAGCGCCCGTCTCCTGCTGCCACAAGAACAGCAGCTTTTCCAGATCCTCTACCGAGTGTACCGTGTCCTGCGTCGCTCTGAATTTCCCGTCGGATGTATTTTTCAGCCGAAAATCGTCCAGCTCCTTTCTTGTATACAGCGGTCTCGGTACAAAATCCGTGATGTGCGCAGCCGGCCCCTCCGTTTCTGCCCCTGTCACCGGCCGGAATTCCGATTCGGTCTTCTCCCTGCGGCTGTAAAGGCTCGCGTCGCAGAGCTGTCCGAACTGCGCGGAAAACTTCAGTCTCCCCCGCAAATCCTTCAGAACCTCATCCGGGTTATCTCTTTGTTCCAGAATACGAAACAGCCGAAGCAGAATATCAGCGTCCTCCACGCCCTCCTGCAGAATATAGCGCACCCGCGCCAGCGCCCGTTTCGCAAAGATCGTCTTCTGATTAATCAACTTGTTGTATTTCTGCTCAATCTGATCGAACTCCCGGTCAATCTTGTAGATTAGTCCGTTCGTCTCCTCACAGAGCTCTATAGCTCGCTGTCCCCTCATCCACATAAGGGTACCCTGCTGCAGACTGCTCTGCTCCCGCTCCAGGTCCAGCTTCCTGTTGTCATTTTCATTCAGAATCTGACTGATCAGCTCCTTCACCGCCTCTTTATAGCGATAAAAACTGTCCGTCGTCGTAAGGATCGCATAGCGCCTGCTGTCACTGTTGTTGATTTCCTCGACCAGAACCTCCTGTATCCCGATAAAATTTTTGCGTTTTGAAAGCTTGTCAAAATACGCCCGCATCCCATCCTGCATATTGGACAGCAACTGCCCCAGGCCTTTCGAGGTCTGCAGGGCGTTCCGAAGAATGTCATTGTTGCGTTCCTGATCGGAATGAAAGGTATACAATGCGCTGTATACGGAGAGAATGCTCTCCCTCTCTCGACTGTCATCCTCCCTCTGCAGTTTCTGAAACAGCTCGGTAAAAAGCTGGCTGTATTCCGGAAACGAAATCACATAACTGTTCATCTTTTCATCGAAATCGCTCTTCAGCCACCCCCAATCGATCAGCCGTCCGAGCAGTATCGAGGCAGAGAACTCCATATCTTTTGAGTCTTCCGCCCTCTGCGCCCTGATACTCCGCCACTTTGACCCATCAGCCTTATCTGCTGCCTGTGCTTCCGTCTTCTCGTCGCTTTCCGCGCTCTCCTCCGGCTCCGTCTGCCACCGCAACTGCGTGCGCACCATAGTCTCATTGACAATGGCAAGGCACTCTTCCCTTGTCAGTCCCAACGCGGCATAAACCTCGTTGTTCTCCTGATAGATGGCGACGAGCAGCTCCATATAAATCTCTCTATTTTTCGTCCGGAAAAGTTTATAAAAATCCTTTGGTATCCGTTTCTTTAAGATCATGTACTACCTTCCCCAAATCTCCTGCCCAAGATAAAGACATCCTGGCTGTATTTTTCTCACATCATTAGCATCTCCTGCTCAATCTCCATACCCTTTTCCAAAATGCAGGCTTTCAGTTCCTCCAGAGCCCCGGCGTCCATCTGCTCCAGTTTTTTACGTTTTTCCTCCTCCAGCGCGATCCCTGCTCCCCTCTGCAAAGCAGCCGCATAGGTTTTCCGGTCCATGTGCAACGGCATCGCCTCCGGGAAAACGTGCTGCCGGATAAATTGAAAAATGCGAATTCCACCGTAATCCATGTCGCCCCAGTGACGGTAACAGACGCCAACCGGAAGGATCTGCCTCAGCTCATTCAAAAAAATACGCTCCTTGGGGGAAAAGAACCCGTGTGCATAAATATATAGCTTTGAGGGAGCAAATTCCATGGCCTCATAGTTCGCCTTATTCTCAATGGTAATTACCTCCCGCACGCGCTCCGCCGCCACCGGAAGTGCATGACTCAGAGTCTGCGCATTCAGCATCGTCCCCCAGAGCTGCCCGGAGGTATCCACTCTGCTTTCCTCCGTGCCGTCCGTTCTCAGAATGCGGTAGATCACCGCGCCCTTCCATTCGAGCGTCTGAGAATAGGTCATGATCCTGTGCTCAGCCAGTATCTCCACATCCTCCATGCCCTCGCGGCAAAGAGGCGAATAGTTTCTTAATATCGTGAGAACTCTGTTTTGGCAGAAATTTTCAAAATGCTTTGAATTCCGAAAGATCCGGGCGCTAAACACGCGTTTCCATACGTCCTGCTTCAGATCTGCGATGGCATTCAGACAGCAGAATAGCTCCTCGTCCTCAGCGTTTTGCGGCAGTTTTCCGGCATCCAGCTTTCCAAGCAGATTGTCGTAATAAGAGATCAGCCACTCTGCTTGCGTCCGCCCTCTCCATTTCCATACGGTCTTGCGCACATTTTCCAGGCGGCGGCGCGGATTCTCAATGCCCTCCCGTTCACACAGCCTGTCCATCTGCTTCACGTCAAAGTGAATCCTCCGGATATCCGTGCGGACATCCTTCCATTCCACCGTAATCAGCCCCTCCCGTTCCAGCGCGGCGGCCTGTTCCAGCAAATTCTTTCTCCCGACAGCAGTTATCATCTCCTGATCCACCTCCGGGTGCTTAAAACCTGTCACCTTCCCTGCACGCCAACTGTCCGTATCCGTCTTTTCAATCAGCCACTGTCCCAGCGTGATCTGCCTGCGAGATGCCGTCTGACTCTTTTGTCTCATCCGACCAATCTCCTTCGTCTATTTTGGGTCAATCTTCTGGTGCATACTTCTTTAAAATCATATCTCACATTTGCCTCGAATTAAGCAAAAACAAATATCACATAATAACCCATTTGCCCTTCTGGCTGGTACCTTCTCTTTTTATAATTTGATTTTTTTTCATAGATTCCATATAATACTTCACTGTACTATATTTTTCTCCTATTATTTCGGCAATCTCTCTTTGTGAGTAAAACGGCTCATCACGAATAACCTCCAAAATACGGTTCACTATCGTATGATTAGCAGCTTGGTTAGTAGCTTGGTTAGTGTTACTAACCAAGCTACTAAACATAACCATGATGTCTTCTCGCTTAATTATATATTCTGGCATTGGATTTCCTGCTTCTTTACAACTACTTTTAATCTTTTCAATTCCACGGCCCCAAGCCTCAATAAACCCGGCCCGAAAAAAAGTATTTGCAATCAATGGATTGTAGGGTCTCGAACGATGCTTGCCCAGCAAATCATCGATTGTCCAGTCTTCCGGAAAGACACAATCATTCGCGATATAAATCTTGTCCTTATAAACACTGATTTGGATAGGAACCAAAGTTTCATAATATTTATGTACGATCGCGTTAAACACAGCCTCTCGAATAGCCTCTTTAGGAAACGGATAAGTTTCTACCCTCGTTACTCCCCGATATGTAATATCCGCTTTCAGATATTTTGTAAAAATAAGGTCAACCACCTTATCCGCCTGCGTAATCAGCGAACCATGAATTTCATCCTGATATCGCAACTCTGCATCTGATTCAAAATATCCAATCTTAACATATGCTCCCGGTATCCATTTTTCCGGATTATGATGGAAAAGTAAGATTGCCGCTCTTTTAAGCCGACCATTATCGATCAAATTTAAACTGTCAAGCAGATGCTTTTTCGTGGAAGCAACATCTTTTTCATTTATTCGTTTGCTCAAAAGTGCCTGCTCACGAAAAATATCAAAGCTGTCATTCCTCAGTTCCCGTATTGTTACTCCTTCTACCGGAATACTATCCCACGTAATACCTGTTTTTTGCATTAAAAATTGATTTAAGGTTTGTCCTTTCAGCTGCTGCTTTGTGCTCCCACTCCTGTAATGATACTCGCCTTTGTAATTCACCGGATAACTGTTTGGATGCACACAGATCTCGATATAATCCTTTCCGTCTTTCTCCCGCAAGTTCACATCTGCAATAATGCCCAGAATATCCCGCGCTTTGTTCGGAATATCCTCCAACAGCTTTTTACTGTTCTGTACGCCAGTTACTTTCCCTTTATCATTCATACCAATATAAATTATGCCGCCTTGCGCATTCGCAAAACCGCATATCCATTTCAAATATTCATCCCGCCAGGTTTCCTTCCATTCAATGTTCTGATTCTCTGTCATAATCCTTTCCTCATGTACTCTCTATCAAAATACTTGCATTTTAAAAATCATAAAATAATTCCACAGTCACAATTTTGTTATTAAGCTCCCTATAGGAATCTTCTTTTGAGACACTCCCTTTAATCAAGTCATCGCTCGCACCGGTTATTTCTTTTACCAGATGGTCACTTAAACCGGCTAATAACAGTTGGCCAATCCCATATTTAATAATCCCTGTCAAGTCTCTACTTCCGAACTGCCTGTTTAGATAATCAGGAATACCGGAACTGCT
>CANQEB010000052.1 GCA_947594085.1 uncultured Lachnospiraceae bacterium
CCCCACGCTCCACGAGCTCCTTGTATCGGCGCTGCGCGCGCGTCTCAACACTGGCCGTCAGGTAAATCTTAAGCTGAGCATTCGGCAAAATCGCGGTTCCGATATCGCGTCCGTCCATCAGGACATTTTCCCGATGCGCCAGGCTTCTCTGCAAATCGGTCAGCTTCGCGCGCACCTGAGGCTTCGCAGCGCAGGCGCTTGTCATTGCGCTGACCTCCTCCGTTCGAATCAGCCCTGATACATTCTCCCCGTTCAGGTAGACTTGTTGCACACCATCCTGATAGTCAATCGACACTTCAATATCTGCAAGTGCCCGCTCAAGAGCCTTCGCATCCTCAATGTCCGTGCCGCCTCTCATCAGGCCAAGCGCGATCGCCCGGTACATTGCTCCGGTATCCACATAGACGAAAGAAAGCTCCCTCGCCGCACGCTTTGCGATCGTACTTTTGCCTGCTCCTGCCGGCCCGTCTATCGCTATGTTAAAGCTCATACTCTTCCCCCTCTTCCATCGGCAACCATGCGATCGATTTAAGCTTATCAGATTGCCTCAGCTGAAATACCTGCGCCAGCTGCATAGCCTGTCGACCATGCAATCTGCAAATTGAATCCTCCGGTCACCGCGTCGAGGTCCAAAACCTCACCCGCAAAATGCAGTCCATGTACCTTCCGCGACTCCATCGTCGAAGGATCGATTTCCCTGACATCGATGCCACCCTTCGTGATAACGGCTTCATTATACCCTCGAAGCCTGGTCAATGTCAAAGGAAAATGTTTCGTGTGCATGATTAGTATCCGTCGTTCTTCCCGCGTGATTTCGTGAACCGGCTTCTCCGGTGGAATTCCACACCGGCAAATCATCACCGGAATCAGCTTGGACGGAAACATCGTTCCCAGGATCGTCTTGATCTGTTTATTTTTCCCCGCCTCAAATTCTCTCAACACTCTCGCATCAAGCTGCTCTTCGCTCAGCGCTGGTTTCAAATCGATGAACATCTCCAGCGGATGCTCGCAAAGTTGCCTCTGTACAACGCTGCTCGCAGTCAGAATCAATGGGCCCGTCACGCCAAACTGGGTAAACATCATCTCGCCAAAGTCCCTGTAGAGCATTCTTTCTCCATCTAATATGGAAATCTCTACGTTTCGAAGTGACAATCCCTGCAATCGCTGTGCCCACTCTCCATCTGTCTCCATCGGCACCAGGGAAGGAAAGCATTCTGTCACGTGATGCCCGGCCGTCTCCGCAAACCGATACCCGTCTCCGGTAGAGCCTGTCGTCGGATAAGACAGACCCCCGGTCGCCACGATCACCGCATCACACGGGACACTCTGTCCCGACGCAAGCTCCAATCCGGCCACGCAAAGCTGCATCTGCGCGGCCTCCTCCTGCGTCTGTACCGCTTCCGAAAAATTTGAAGCGATCACACCGCATGGTATCTTTTTATATTTTATCTCCTGTACTTCCTCGTTCAGATAAACCTTCACACCACATGCCTTAAGCTTCGACGCAAGCGCCTTGATCACATCTGAAGAATGGTCGGATACCGGAAACACACGATTGCCGCGCTCCGTCTTCGTCCTCATCCCTGCCTCTTCAAAAAAGCGGATCACGGCCTGACTGTCAAAGCCGTAAAACGCACTGTAAAGGAACTTTCGGTTCGTACAGACAGCCTGGAGCAATTCCTCGACCTCGCAATTGTTTGTCAGATTGCAACGCCCCTTGCCCGTAATGTAAATTTTCTTGCCCAGCTTTTCATTTTTTTCGAACAGACTTACCTCGTGTCCGTTCATAGCAGCCGACACCGCGGCCATCATGCCTGCCGCGCCGCCTCCGATCACCGCAACCCTGCTCATGCGTGTCCTTCTCCCGTATCAGTAATGGATGTCTGAATTATATCACGTTGCGTCCCTTCTCCTACAATAGCATCCTCGTCTCCACTCTTCATCTCAAACCAGAATTCCACACCATCCTCACAGTTGCGCACACCATAATTCTGATGGAATGACTCCATAATCGCCTTCACAATCGAAAGGCCCACGCCACTCCCGCCGTACTCTCTGGTCCTGGCTTTGTCCACCTTGTAGAATTTGTCCCAGATCAGCGCAAGATCCTCCTCTGGAATCTGCTCTCCCGTATTGTGTACGCTGACCCGCACCGTTCCGCCGTTTATGCTGCGATTCGTGCCGTTCTCATTTGCACTGCTTCCATTCGTCTCATCCTCGGCAACCTGTGATTTCGCATCCGCGCATCTGCCCGCCCGGACCGTGATCCGGCGTGCCCCATCCACATGGTTCAGGGCATTGCTCAAATAGTTCGTCAAGACCTCTTCGACCTTGTACTCGTCTCCCCAGACATACAGCGTATCCGGCATGTCGCAGACGATCTCCGCCTCCTTCTGCTGTGCCAGAATCGTCACCGACTGCACCTTGTTGCGGACTAGTTCGCTTATGTCAAAACGCTCCAGAACCACCTGCTCATTGCCGAACTCCAGCTGGTTCAGCGTGAGCAGCTTTTGGACCAGCCCATTCATCTTCGCCGCCTCGTCCATGATGACGTCACAGTAAAAGGCGCGGCTCTCCTCGTCGTCGTTCACACATTCCTGCAGTCCCTCCGCATAGCCTTGAATCAGTGCAATCGGCGTCTTCAGCTCGTGTGACACATTCGACAGAAATTCCTTGCGCATATCGTCGATCTCTTCTTTTTCCTGAATGTCCTTCTGCAGCTCATTGTTCGCCGTCAGCAGCTGTGAATATGTCTTCTCAAGATTCTCTGACATGCGATTGAAGGACTCTCCGAGCTGTCCCACCTCATCGCTGCCGCCGCTCGTATACTTGGCGCTGAAGTCCAGACCCGCCATACGCTTGGAAAGCTCAGTCAGCTCGCCAAGCGGCTTCGTCACACGCTTGGAAATGAACCAGACCAGAATACTTGCCAATGCGACGCCGAAGAGGCAAATATATTTGATAAAGTCATTGGCAATTCGCACACTGTCACGGATGCTTTCCATGTTGATACGCATGATAAAGTAGAACCCTTTATCCAGTGTCCCCCACATCTCCATGTAATCGACCGCGACCTCTGGGTCGTATTTCTTTTGGATCGTGTACGAATCATTCTGTACCAGAATGGAATCCGGGTCCACCTTGTCAAGCCCGATTCCGTAGCCATTCAGTCTCCCCAGCATCAGCCTCAGATAATCGGATTGCGCGTATGCCGTATCTGTCCAGACCAGCATCTTGTAATCCTCATCCGTCACAATGAACGAGATGCTATTCGCATTGCAGAGCTCTTCGAACTCATGCACGCCATCCTTACTCATCCCGCCGCGGTCTGTAATATTCTCATTCAGCTTGTCATATGCCTCGATCAGCACGTCCTTCTTGCGCATAGAATAGAAATCTTCCAGAAAAAACGTATTGACCAGATAATTTGCCAGAAACAGCATGCCCGTCAGCCCAATAAAAATAACGGTCAGCTGCTTGCGGATGGAATTTTTCATTCGTCATCAGCCTTCCACTTCAAACTTGTATCCCATGCCCCAGATCGTCTTGATGTAGTCCCCATACCCGCCGAGCTTGCTGCGGAGCTTTTTCACGTGTGTGTCAATCGTCCGCGCATCGCCAAAATAGTCGTAATTCCACACACTGTTCAAAATCTTCTCCCGCGAAAGCGCGATGCCTTGGTTCTCCATGAAATAAGTCAGCAGCTCGAATTCCTTGTAGCTGAGCTCCACGCCCCTCCCGTCGATTGTCACCTCGTGCGCTGCGCGGTTCACCTCGATCGCCCCGGCCTTCAGCACATCATCCGACGAAAATCCACTTGTCCTGCGCAGAATTGCCTCCACGCGCGCGACCAGAATCTTCGGGCTGAACGGCTTGGAAATGTACTCGTCCACTCCGAGTTCGAAGCCAAGCAGCTCGTCGTACTCCTCAGACTTCGCCGTCAGCATAATGATCGGTGTCTGGGAATATCTGCGTATCTCCCGGCATACTTGCCAGCCGTCCATCTTCGGCATCATCACGTCCAGGATCACGAGGGCAATATCCTTCTTCTCGAAAAATATATCAACCGCCTGCTCGCCGTCCTCGGCCTCCAGCACCTCAAAATTCTTCTTCACCAGAAAGTCGCGCACCAGCTTGCGCATCCTGCTCTCGTCATCCACTACCAAAATCTTCAGTCTATCCATCCGCACTCCACCCCTTTCACCGCAATCGGCCCTGTGCCCGATTTACCTTTGATTGTAGCACGCATTTATGTCTATTATGTGTACAAAATATCACGAAAGCGCGAAGCAGACGAACCTTCTCACAGTTCGACCGTTCGCGCTGAAATGGACCAGACGGGAATTGAACCCGTGTCCGAAAGCCAATTCACTGTCCTTCTACTATCATAGTCAATTGTTTGTCATTCCCTCCGACGGGCGAGAATTGACACTCTCCCGCTTTCAGTAGCTTCATGATACGCCCACATACGCAAAGCTTAGCATGTGTCGTTTCCTGCATTGTCGATGCCCGGTCCTCAAGGTGCAGGTGCCCCGAGCCAGACAGCTGCCATCAGGCAGCGAGTGCTAAATTATCTTCAGCGTTTATATTTAGGTTTGTGATTTGACGCATCACCTGCGGATAGCTTCTCCAGCTTCATAACCCCCGTCGAAACCTTTACTGGCCCGGAATTATAAGCATATACCTTGTAATATGACCGAAGACAGATATCATCTCCTGCCGCCGATCTCGCCGGCTCGCTATGACTGACGGCGGCGAGCTTGCATACGCAAACCGCACCTGGAAATTCAGCCGAGATTGCGAACCTTGTACTCACGCTCCGCCTCGCGGCGCATATCCTTCTTCGCAATGTCCTGCCGTTTGTCGTAGAGCTTCTTGCCCCTCGCAAGACCGACCTCGATCTTGGCCAGGCTGCCTCGGAAATACACTTGCAGCGGCACAATCGTGTAACCCTTTTCCTTGATCTTGCCTGTCAGCTTGTTGATTTCGCTCTTGTGCAGCAGCAGCTTGCGCACGCGCAACGGATCCTTATTGAAAATATTGCCCTTCTCGTAGGGGCTGACATGCATGCCATAGATCAGCATCTCTCCATTCTCTATGCGGACAAAGGATTCCTTGATACTGCACTTTCCCATGCGCAGGGACTTCACCTCAGTGCCTGCAAGCACGATGCCGGCCTCATACTTCTCATCGATAAAATAATCGTGATATGCCTTTTTGTTGTTGGCAATCAACTTGACAGATTCCCCCATGTCAATCCCCTCCTTTCCTGTGCGAGCCGCGCCGCAGGCTTTCGCTACATAAATTCACTGTCCCGTGGAATTGCCTGCAAGCAAGCATTTCCGCCTCAGCGTCTTTGCGCGGCCCATCGCTTTCGCGAAAAGAAAGGACCGACGCATCGCATCAGTCCTCTGTCGTCAAAATCCCAGATTTAAAATGATCGCCAGCACAATGAACAAGACTGCCAGCACCTTCGTAATCTTTATGAGATTTCCTTCCATGGAACGTGATTTGTTCTTTCCCCAGTAGGTATCACCCATGCCACCAATCGTGCCGAGTCCCGCATCTTTTCCTTCCTGCGCCAGAACAATCACCGTCAACGCAACACATACCAATGCGAATACAATTGTCAAAAAAGTCCTCACGGTAAATTACACCTCCTATGTCAACGAATCTAGTCTACCACAGGACCTGAAAGAATGCAAGCATTTATTTTCTTCGACAGAAAGAAGCTCCGAAGCGAGCCACGGCGCAGGCCGACATGTCGGTGACCTGGTTGCACAGCCTATCTCACAAAAGGACTCTCATAGATCGCCGAGAAGCCCAGCGTATCTTCAATGCGCAAAAGCTGATTGTATTTCGCAATACGCTCACCTCTGCACGGCGCCCCGGTCTTGATCTGGCCTGCGCCGGATGCCACCGCAAGATCCGCGATCATAGTGTCCTCTGTCTCCCCGGAACGATGAGAGATCACTGCGCGATATCCATTCTTTTGCGCAAGCTCGATCGCCCCGAATGCCTCTGTCAGCGTTCCGATTTGATTTACCTTGATCAGGATCGCGTTCCCCGCTCCCAGCCGGATTCCTCTTCTCAGCCGGTCCTCGTTCGTCACAAACAAATCGTCTCCCACGAGCTGAACACGGCTCCCAAGGCACTCTGTCAGATTCTGCCATCCTTCCCAGTCGTTCTCGTCCAATGCGTCTTCGATCGAAGCAATCGGATATTTCTCGCACAAATCCTCCAGGTATGAAAGCATCTCCTCCGGCGTGCGGCAGATTTCATGCCCCTTCATCTTGCTCTCCCCAGGGAATAGATAGACTCCCTTGGACGCATCATACAACTCGCTGGCGGCAACGTCGAGCGCGAGCACGATGTCCTGCTCCATACGATAACCGGCCTTCCCGATCGCCTCGCAGATCAATTCGAGCACCGCCTGTGCATCCGAAAGCTCCGGTGCGAATCCACCCTCATCGCCGACACCGGTCGCCAATCCGCGACTCTTCAGGAGCCCCTTTAACGTATGATAGATTTCCGCACACATTTGCAACCCATGTGCAAATCCATCCGCGCCCACCGGCATTATCATAAATTCCTGGAAATCCACCGTGTTGTCCGCATGACAGCCCCCATTCAGAATATTCATCATCGGCACGGGCATCCTGTGCGCATGCATTCCACCCAGATAGCGGAAAAGCGGAATATTCAGGGACCTGGCCGCTGTCACCGCTGTCGCCATCGAGATTCCAAGAATTCCGTTGGCTCCAAGTCTGCGCTTGTTTTCTGTGCCGTCCTCTCGGCATAGAATCCGATCGATCGCGGCCTGCTCGTAAACATTCTCCCCGATGATGGCATCCGCCAAAATCGAATTCACGAAATGGCATGCCTGCTCTACGCCTTTTCCCTGATAACGCGTGTCCTTGTCGCGAAGCTCCACCGCCTCATACTGACCAGTAGAAGCGCCGGAAGGAACAGCTGCCCTTCCGACGCTCCCATCTTCTGTCATAATTTCAACTTCAACAGTAGGATTTCCCCTGGAATCCAAAATTTCTCTCGCATACACATCTGTGATCGGCATATAATTACACATATTGCAACCTCCTGAATCTTTCCTCGGCATTCTCTCGCGCGCCGGGCAATTTTTCCTTTGTTTGCAATAGTATTTCCCGATCAGATTTGTTTCACTCTCAAATTCTCTCTGTGTGCGTTTCCTTTATTTGCTATTTCCTCAGATGAACGATATTAGAAATTAGAAATCTCCACCTTGATCGCCGTCAAACGGATTGAGGGATCCGTCCATTCCCGGGATGCCAAATCCGTCAAACCAGAAATCATCTTCGCCCTGATTTCCCTCCTGATCATCACTCGGTATCTCATCCTGAGGAATCTCCTTCGAAGAATCCTCTGCAGTATCCTCCTGTGGCAAATCCGTTCCCTCCTGAAGTGTCACTTCCACCTCACGAGCCTCATAGCTTCCGCCATTCGCCGTCTGAATCTCGAGCGTCACCGTCTCGCCGACGGCATAATAGCTGAGCTTATCGACCAGATCATCCTTGCTGATCACCGATTCGCCGTCGAACTTCGTGACGACATCTCCTTTGCGGATGCCGGCTGCCTCGCCCGCAGAACCCTCTGTCACCTCGTATACAAACGCTCCTGCCGGAATGTTGTAAAGCTCCTTCGCGTCAGCAGATACATCGACAACTGTGATGCCCAGATAGCCTCTCTCGCTGTCGGACAGCTTGTCGCGCGTCTCCTTGTTTATGAGGTTCTGAAGCACCGGGATCGCCAAGTCGATCGGGATGGAATAACCCATACCTTCCGCCTCGTCCAGGACTTCCTTCGCCAGATTGATCCCAATCACCTGACCCTTCGCATTCAACAGAGCTCCGCCGCTGTTGCCATGGTTGACCGGAGCGTCCATCAGAATCAGCTTCTGGGAAAAATTCTCATCGATCGTAACCTCGCGGTCCAACGCGCTGATGATACCACTAGTAACGCTCTGACCATAGCCCATCGCGTTGCCGATTGCGATCGCCGGCTCGCCAACCTTAAGGTCGGAAGAGCTGCCGAGCTGTGCGATCTTGAGCTGGCTGCGCACCTCTTCCTTGATATCGGAAAGCTGCACGGCCACAACTGCCAGCTCATAATCCTTGTCCATTCCCTTGACCTTCGCCGGCACGAGCAGATCGTCCGGATCCTCCGCCTCCGCGGTAAAGCCGACCGTGATCTCCGTCGAATCCTTCACCACATGGCTGTTCGTCGCGATCAGCAGCTCCTCGTCGTTCTGCGCGATAATGATGCCGGACGCCGCCCCCATCTTCTCGTACTCCTGCACCCCATAGAAATAGGTCTCAACCTCTTCTACGGATTTCTCTGTGATCGAGACAATGGATGGCATGCAATTCTCGACAATATCTGAGACATCCGTCGCCACGATGGACAAGTCCCCCGACACACGATCGATATCTGCGAATGTCTCCTTCTCCGTCTCGGTCTCGGCTTCGGTTTCCGTCTCCTCAGCTTTTGCCTCCGCAGCCTCCGACTGAAGCTCCGTCTCCGCGCCCTTTTCGTCCGAATCAGCAATGTTCAGCGTCACACCCTGCGTCTCGTCTTCCTCGGCAAAGACCACCTTCGCCGTCCTCCAGGCGTCCGCCCCGGCGAGTGCGCCGACCGCGAGCAGACCCGCCATCGCAACTGCGATGCGTCGCTTGCAAACTCTTTCTTTCTTCTTATTGTCCTGTTTATTCCCGTAGTTCTTCATAGCGAATCCCCTTTCTGTTTCATATCATTGGATTCACTATAAATGATTTTTGTGTCAAATTTGTGAAAATCTGATAGGAATTCTGTGTCCTCCCGCTCACAGCATCTGCAGATAAAACTGTCATAATTCAGCTACAACCGTTCCCGGATCCAGACAAGCATCTCACCCTCACCCCGGTTGCCCCAGTAAGGATAAGGCACCGCGGTCAATTCGACATTCTCCATCTCCGGTCGCTTCGTCCCATACAGTCCTTCTCCTGCGTGATGCCCGACAATTCTCTGTCCAGATGCCTTCAGAAGAACCGTGTCTCCAAAGAGAGCCGAAGGTACCTCCTCCAATCCCTTCTCTGTATCCACACAAATTCCCGCAAGGTTCTGTCCGTTGTCCGCCTCTTCCAGGCAGTACACGAGCGGTCCCCGCATGATTGCAACCTTTCCCGCGTCGGCACGCACCTCAGGATTCGCATAGAGGAATCTGGCCGGCGCCTCGAAATGCACGCAGATCTCGCAGTCCTGCCCCACACTCACGCGCACATATCCCTGCTCTGGCATGACGGCATACGCTTTTCCATCCACACAGACCGTGTAATCCTGCGCATACTCCGGCACCCGCAAATATATCTCCATCCCGCACGCCGGGACATGATCTGCCCTCAGACTCACATAATTTTTCATCGGAAACTCTGTCTCCAGCTTGACGTGCGTTTCGGTATCTCCCAGTGAAATGTCGCTTTCATTCGAGACGAACAGGTTGACGTACAGTGCCTTCTTTTCCTCGTCCACCGCATATATATACTGCCCTAAGGATGCAAGCGTCCGCGCGATGTTCGGCGGACAGCAGGCCACGCCGAACCATTTCTGCCGCACCGGCTTCACATGCTGCCTGGATGTCCCCTCCATGCACGACGGCGGCCAGACCTCAAGCGGATTCACATAGAAAAAGCTTCTTCCATCCAGCGCGACGCCTGCGAGGACTGTGTTGTACAGCGCGCGCTCCACGACATCCATGTATTTCGCATCCCGCGTGATCTGATTCATGCGCAGCCCGAACAGCGCCAGCCCAATGGACGCACAGCTCTCAGAATAGTTGAATCCGTTCGGCAGATCATAGTCCGTCGTGAACCGCTCCAGAATCCCGGACGAGCCGATGCCGCCCGTGATGTACATGCGTCTCTGCGTCATGTTCTCCCAGAGCGTCTCACAGGCGCGCAGCAATTCCTCGTCCTGATACGCCTCTGCCAGATCCGCCATCGCACAATAGAGATACACGGCGCGCACCGCATGGCCCTCCGCGGTCGTCTGCTGCCGCACCGGCAGATGCGACTGCGAATACTCGGGCTGATAATTCATCAGCTCCGGAAAGATCCGCTTATAACCCGGCCGGCTCATTTCCTTCAGAAAATAATTCTCCCCAACGCCTCTCGCGTCTATAAAGTATTTTGCCAGATCCAGATATTTCCCGCGCCCTGTCACACAGCCGAGCTTGATCAACCCGATCTCGACTTCCTCATGCCCCGGATAACCGTGGATTTTTCCATCCTCGATGCCGAATGTCTCGCACAGCAAATCCGCGAAGCGGCACATGCAGTCGAGAAATTTCCGCTTCCCGGTGCCCTGATAGTACGCGACTGCCGCCTCCATCAGATGCCCGGCCGTGTACAGCTCATGCCCTTCGCGCAGGTTCGTCCAGCGCCCGTCCGGCTCCTCTACCGTAAAGTACGTGTTGATGTAACCGTCCTCCTGCTGTGCCTCCGCGATCAGATCGATCGCCCCGTCGGCCAGCTTCTCAAGCTCCTCATCCGGATAACAGGCCAGAGAGAAGCCCACAGCCTCCAACCATTTCGCGACATCGGTGTCCTGAAAAACGGCCCCGTAAAATTTCCCCTGCGCTCTGCCCGCCGCAATACGGAAATTTTCAAGGCAATGGCTGGACTCCGCATCCGGGATTCGATCGTTCATCGCCTCCCACTGATACGGAATGATCACATTTCGCACCAGATCCACATGCTTCGACCAAAAGCTATCGTGGATTCTGATATTCTGTAAATCAAGCGAATGCAGTCTCATAATCCCCTCCTGTGGTTATGCCTTTACCGCGCCGTTTGTCAGTCCGCTGACGATGTACTTCTGCATGAAGATGAAAATCAACACGACCGGTGAGATCGCGATGATACCGAACGCCATCGTCGAATTCCAGAGCGTCTGATACTGCTGCACGTAATTGTAGATACTGGATGTAATCGGTCGCATCGTCGGATTCGTAATGAATGTGATGCCGTAGATCAAATCACCCCACGCGTACACGAAGGAGAACACCGCTGCCACGATCACGCCCGGTTTTGCGATCGGAAGCATAATCAAGAAGAATGACTTCCAATAACCGCAGCCGTCAATGTTCGCCGCCTCGTCCAGTTCCTTCGGAATCGAGAGGAAATATGTGCGCAAAATGATAATACTGAACGGGATGCCGAGTGTCGCGTCCGCGAGGATTGGCGCCCAGTAAGTGTTCAGCAGCTTGACCTTTGAGAACATAATGTACAGAGAGGTCAGCACCAGTGTGGACGGGAGCATCTGCGTGATCAGGAAGAACAGGATCAGTGCCTTCTTCGCCTTGAACCGAAATCTCGCCAAACCGTACGCCGCCGGGATCGCCAGCACTGTAGAAATGGCGGTCGCGCCGATCGCGATGATCGCGCTGTTCTTGAACCCGCGCAGCGTATCACTCGACGCGGAGATCTGGTCTTTGAACGGTTCCAGCGTGAGATTCCTCGGCCAGAGCGGAGTCGGAATCTCAAAGATCTCCACCTGTGTCTTCAGAGCCGTGACTACCATCCAGTAAAGAGGGAAGATAAAAATGACGAAAATGGCTGCACCGAAAATAAATGCAATGATTCTGCTGCGTTTTTCTTTTTTGCCCATCACATGATCTCCTCCTCTTCATTGATTAATCTGATGTAAAAAATACCCACGATGAGAAGAATCAGAAACAGCACATTGGCCGCCGCGGCACCTTTGCTGAACTGGAACTCCTCAAACGAAAGCCGGTACGCATAGGTGGACACCAGCTCGGTCGAATTGACCGGGCCGCCCTTTGTCATCACCCAGACAAGATCGAACACCTTGAACGTGTACACGAAGCCCAGCGTCAGCACCGACATGATAGCCGGCTTGATCATCGGGATCGTGATCATGAACAGCGTCTGTAC
>CANQEB010000053.1 GCA_947594085.1 uncultured Lachnospiraceae bacterium
CTGTCGACCGGCAGGCTGTCCAGCACAAGAATATCCGGCCCGTTCCCTGCCAGAATCTCCGTGTTCAGCGTGCGCAGCGCGTCGGAGACCGTCACGCCGTCCTCGCCGCTCATGCCGACCTCATAATTCACATAGGTGTCCGGATATTGCGTTTGGAACAGCGTGATCGCCTGCCGAAGCGCGCTCCCCTCGAACAGTGAATAGACCGTCAATTCCTTCTGCGGCACGCTTGGCGTGTCGGCGAAATACTCATATTTCAACAGCTTGTATTCTCTACTGACGCCATCGATACACACGAGATAAAAGCACTGATCCAGCACGGTCATCGCGCAGAGTTCCGTCGACGGGGACGCCAGGGTGCCCAGGGTGCCGTCCACGACCTGCTCCACGACGCTTCCGTCCATCGCGTGCGCGAAAATGCCCTCGTTCTTCGTGCCGTAATACAGCCGTCCTTCCTTGTCCTCCGTCATCACAATCGGCACTGTATTGCTGGTCGTGATTGCATAAGGGTATTCGGATCTGTTCGCATACAAAGCGTCCTCGAGCGCCTCATCGCGCGCGTGCGGCTCCCCCGTCTTAATATCATAGCGCTGAAGCTCCGTACTCGTAAGCACAAGCGCCTCCTGCCCGCATGTCCCGATCATGTCCGCGCTTTTCGCGATCGTGCCCGTGATCTCAGCTGTAGCCGGATCAAGCCTTACAACCTCACCTGCAACTATCACCCCGATCAGCTGTCCGTCCTGCGCAAAATCCAACACCATGTACGAGTCGTCACAGTCCTTTCTCACCGTCACGTTCCCCTGCGTGTCGAACACGATCACGTAATCCAGGTACTGCGGCGTATTCCCGCCGTCCGAATAGGTTACATCCATTCCGATTGCAACTCCGCCGCCTGACGGACTCAAATCGATATCTTTGAACCATACCCCATACTCCTCCGGCAGCGCGCCAGTCTGCTCCCAGCTTGCTCCACCGTCCGCGCTATCCCAGATCGTGTAGGAGGTTTCGCTCTCGCGCGACCCGATGATGCGCAGCGTTCCCTCCGCTGTCCGCACAATATCCATCGGAGTAAAATCCTCCGCCGGCAGGGTAACCTCAGACTCGAGGTAACGCCCCATCGCGACGTCGCCCTCCTCGGCGTGAACCACGCTCCCCGGTACCTTCCCGACCAGCTCTGTCGGAAGAGCCTCAACCAGCCCACCCGGCAGACTCCGGACGATATCTCCCGGCAGACCGCCCGCGAGCGCTCCCGCCATCGCAAGGCAGACCGCGGAAACACCCGCGCACCACTTTTTCCACAAACCCTTTCTTGTCATTCTCATACTCTGACCTCCTGTTGAATGTTCCGGCACGACGGGATATGCCTCTTCGCAAATCACTATGGCATTTCGCGGCTGCGCTGTGCGCTGTTCCTGTGCGTGTTTCCCGCGCGCCCTCCTCCGCTTTCCCTGCCAGTGTAACCTGTCAGTCTCTAAATTTGCTCTAAATCGGGAAAAATGATGAAACCGATAAAAATTTATATCAAAAATTTTGTTTGGCAAGCAGTCGTTCCGACCGCCGATATGATGTACCAATCGGGGCGGATCAGCGGACGCGTCCGCTCTCTGTGCGACGTCTTTGATCTGCATCCGATGCTCAGCCTGAAGAGCCTGAAGGACAGCAAAATTGCCTGTACCGGAATCTTTGCCGACGCGTAGGAGCAGGCGTCGGCGGCCATCAGCAGCAACTGTGGCGCGGGGACGTTCGAGCTGATCTATGTACGTTCCGGGATGGATGCGGAAAGCAGAAAAGGGTAATTTTTATATTTTATAGAAAGTTTAGAGATTATTATGCTATACTAATAAATATTAGACTTGGCACCAGAGTTTCTGCATTCGAGCAAACGAACAAAGAGGAGAAGTGACGACATGCGCATACTGCTGATCGAAGACGACAAAGAGCTGTGTCGCTCCCTACAATCTATGCTGGAACAACAGGGTTATGATGTGACGGTCTCGCATGACGGCGAGGAAGGACTGTTCTATCTTCTGGAAAACGCGCACGATCTGGTGCTCTTGGACCGGATGCTGCCTGAGATGGACGGCATGGAGGTGCTGCGGCTTGCCCGGAAGCAGCATGTGACCGTCCCGGTCATCTTTCTGACGGCGCTCAGCAGTCTCGACGAACGGATCGACGGCCTCGACTGCGGCGCAGACGACTATATTGTCAAGCCTTTCGCGTTCGAGGAATTGATGGCGCGTATTCGCTGCATCTGTCGCCGCCCACAGCGCCTAACCGGGACAGAGGGACTCAGTTTCAGCGATCTCACCTATGCCCCGGAACAAAATCTGCTTCGCTGTAAGGGGTGCAGCTGTACTCTCTCGCGCCGCGAGGGCGATCTGCTCATGCTCTTTCTGCAGAATACCGGGCAGACAATTCCCCGCGCGACGATTCTGACGCGCGTCTGGGGTCCGAGCGCCGACGTCGAGGACGGCAACCTCGACAACTACATCCACTTCCTGCGCCGCCGGCTCCGCTCGGTTGGCAGCACCGTCGAGCTCCGAACCGTCCGTGGCGTCGGATACCTGCTGTGCGACGACACGCTTCGTGTATAGTATACTTCAATAGCAACGAGCCCTGCACACTCGAAAAGGGAGGCTCCCTATGTTCCGCAAACTACACCTTCAGCTCACCGCCCTGTGCATCGCGATCACCGGAATTGTCCTCACGGTTCTGTCGTGTATCTGCCTGTACATTTCCGAGTCCGGCATCCGCAACCAGGCATATTCCTCTTTCCTCGCCGAGCTCAACACCATGTACCAGAATCTGGCACAGCAGACCTCTCTATCCCACACCTGGGTCCGACAGATGGAACACAATCATCAGTTTTATCTTCGGATCACTGACAACGGCTCGCCGCTCTTTCTTCAGGAGCTCGACAACACTCCGATTCCGCAAAAGTTCTGGGACAGTGCCGAGGAAATAGCCAGATCCGTCTGTGGTCTTGACCTGCAAAAGCCCGGCAGCCTCAGTGTTCTGACGCGGCACGGGGAGTTCCCGTTGACGTGTGACGACGAACGTTACAACGCCTCGGTCTGCCTGATTCCGCGCGACAACGGATACATCGGCATCACGGTGCTGCAGCCTCTCGCCCCGATGGAATCCCGCATTCACCGGCAGCGCCTTGCGTTCCTGCTCGCGGATTTGACCGCGCTTGCATTACTCGGCGTCTTCTTCTGGCATTTCATCAAAAGAATACTCCACCCGCTCATCGAGAACAGAAAAAAACAGATGCAGTTTGTCGCATCTGCTTCACATGAGCTGCGCTCGCCGCTCACAGTGATATTGAATCATACAGCCGCCGTGAGAAGCGGCGCAATGAAAAGAGATTCCCACTTTCTGGATGTGATCGATTCCGAGGGAAAACGAATGTCCCGCCTGATCTCGGACATGCTGCAGCTCGCGAATGCGGACGACCGAAGCTGGTCAATCCAGCCGGCGCCAGTCGAGATGGACACACTGCTTCTGCAGGTTTGGGAACATTTTGAACCTGCGGCGATCTCCCACGGTCTGCACTGGGAAATTTCACTTCCTGACGTCCCTGTGCCGCGCTGCGTCTGCGACGGAGAGCGCATTCGTCAGCTGCTCTCTATCCTGATCGAGAACGCCTTCAGCTACACGCCGTCCGGCGGCCTGGTCAAGCTTTCACTGTCCGTGCCTTCGCAGGCCGGAAAATCCGCCGCATATATGCCTTTGTCCCGACGCTTCACGCACCGCGACTGTCTCTGTATCGCTGTCAGCGACAACGGACCGGGTATCCCAGATGATCAGAAGGAAGCGGTCTTCGAACGCTTCCGAAGACTCGACCGTTCCCGCACAGACAAATCGCACTTCGGACTCGGCCTTTGTATCGCTCAGGAGATCGCGCGCCTCCATCACGGGCAGATCTCCCTCACAGACACGCCGGGCGGAGGAGCAACCTTTACCCTCATGCTGCCGATTTCCATGAACGCCTGACACAAATAATCAAATAATCGCTGTCTTTTGCAACGTTTCAAACTACCGGACAAAGAATGTCTGCCCGGGCTTTTCAGCCCTTCTTCAGAAATTAGCCCTTCTTCAGAAACTTAACTGACACAACTTTATTATTCGCCCGCGCGGAACTTACGATGAAACCGATATTCGTGATGGATGACTTAGGGGCTATCTCTTTGTTGAAACTCGGCCTGATTATAATGCTCTTTTTCTTAAATTTATATATGGCGCTCCACTGAGTATTCTCCTCTATCGCGTACGCGAACTTAACTCTTATTTTCCAACCGGAAATCGTCTTTTTGGACTTATTCCTGATCGTCAATACATACTGCGTACAGTAGCCCTGGCCGGTAGGCCAGGAAGCGACTTTCTTCACTTTCGCTTTGGCATATTTCGAAGAGGCCCTGACAGATTTGGAGGATTTTCCAGGCGTCTTCTGTCCGCTGCCCGTCTCGTCCTTGCCGGATGTGTTATCCTTGTCTTTTCCGTTTGTCCCCTGTGTGGAAGGCTTTTTCCCATCTGTCGTTCCAGGCGATACGTTATCCTTGCCACCAGCCGTCCCGGATGAGGCGGTCTTCGCCAGCTTCCCACCAAACTTTTTCACAAGCCACTGTCCGGACTGTGTCAAATCGGACCATGCCCAGCCAAAAGTCTTGCTCGTGCTGCTCTTTATCAAGGCGCTGGACTCGCTCTTATTGGAGAGATTCCATGCCACATAGCCGATCCCGTATTGATTCAGGAAGCTGATCCACCTGTCTCCCTCCGCGGTATCCAGATAACCGTTTCCGGAGGCATCTGAAATGCCGAATTCGCTCACGAATATGGGAAGCCCTGCCTTGATCGCCGTCTCAGCTTTTTGGCGGTAGGAATCCTTGTGTGTCCCGGCATAAAAATGCAGGGTGTATACAAGATTTGAACCGGAAAGAGGACTCCTCGCCGCTTCGTCCACATCCTGCGACCAGGTCGGTGTCCCTACAATGATAATCGCATCCTTGTCAATCTTTCGGATAGCTGTAATCACAACATTCGCATAGTTCCTGATGTTCGTCCAGCTTCCTCCGTTAGCTGCGGTTGGCTCATTGCAGATCTCGTAGAGGACGTTGTTGTGACCCTTATATTTCTTCGCCATCTCCGTGAAGAAGCTGACAGCAGCCACCTGCCCAGCCCTGCTAAACGGCTGATTCGTATCGTTCAGAATATGCCAGTCGATGATCACGTACATACCGAGCTCCGTCGCGGCCTTCACTCCCTCATCGATCTTCGCCTTCAGAGCGGTTCTGTCGCCGCCTGAGCAGTACCCGCCATACTCCGCCGTGTACATCGCCAGGCGAACCGTGTTTGCGCCCCATTTGTCGCGGAGATCCTTGAACGCCGCTTTTGACACGTACTGCGGATACCATGCCAGTCCGTGCGTGCTGACGCCTTTGATCTGAAATGTCTTTCCCTTCGCATTTACGATCTTCGTCCCCTTGACTGACAGTTTTCCATTTGAAGAGACAGGCGTCGCGCTCGCCGTACAGGTCATCGCTGCGAATCCCAAAACCATGATCAACACCAGGCATCCCAGCCACAGGAATCCCTTTCTCTTATGCAAACGCTTCATACCTCTATCCCTCCTCAATTGAGTATACGGTCGTTTCTGAGACAAGAACCAAATTAAATCCGGGCTCTAACCCCACCCCTACAGCAGTCCCTTCACAATAAAAAACACGATCGGGACGGCCAATGCAGGCAGCATGTTGAGCGCCTTACAGTCCTTTATCTTAAGAATACCAAGTCCCGAGCTAAAAATCAAGACTCCTCCGACAATACAGAGCTCTGCAATCATGTCCTCCGAGAAAAATGTCCCTGACAGATTGCGCGCGATCAGCCAGATCGTCCCCTGCCAGCAGAACAATACCGGCGCCGCAAACGCCATACCGATGCCGTAAGTAGACGCCAACACGGTCGATGTGACGAAATCAAGCGTCGCGTTCGTGAACAGGTACGTGTTGTCCCCGTGCAACGCACTCATCACCGGGCCGAGAATCGACAGTGTTCCGATGCAGTACAGGAGAATCCCGGTCGAGAGCCCTTGGCCAAGATTGGACTTGGAATATTTTCCGACCAAGCCCTGAAACTTCGCGTCGAGATCGATGATCGATCCGAGCAGGCTGCCGATCGCCAGACTGACGATAAACAACACCGGATATTTGCTCTTCGGCATATTGCTGACGACGGAATTGACGCCGAGCACCGTGGCCGCCAGCCCCATCGCTGTGTACAGTGCGTCCTGATATTTCTCTTTGATGCCCTTGCGCAAGACGCTTCCGAGCACACTGCCCGTCAGGATTGTTCCTGTATTTACAATTGTTCCAAGCATTTTAGAATGTATGTCCTCTCTTCTGTCATAAATGTCCGCCGCATCTTTCCTGTGCCGCAGGCACATTACCCCGGTCACAGCGCTCATCCGTCGCCGTGAATAGGTCCGTCAGATTACAATGCTTCCCGCTCCTCCATCACGCTCAAATAGGCCGGTCGAATGATCTTGCCCATGCCGATCTGCTCCTCGATGCGGTGCGCGCTCCAACCTACAATTCGCGCGATCGCAAAGATCGGCGTGTAGAGCTCCACCGGAATGCCGAGCATCTGATATACAAACCCACTGTAGAAATCGACATTCGGGCTGACCCCTTTGAAGATTTTGCGCTTTTTCGCAATCAGCTTCGGAGCTATCTCTTCGATGTTGTTGTACAGCGCCATATCGATCTCACGGTGCTTCTCAACCGCAAGCATCTCCACAAACCGCTTGAAAATACGCTCACGCGGATCGGACAGAGAGTATACTGCATGCCCCATTCCATAGATCAGACCCTGTCGGTCAAATGTCTCGCCGTCGAGCAGTTTTTCCAGGTAAGCTCCGACTTCATCCTTGTCCTCATAGTTCCGTACATGACTGCGAATATCCTCCATCATCTCCATAACCTTGATATTCGCGCCGCCGTGCTTCGGCCCTTTCAGGGATGACATAGCTGCCGCCATCGCCGAATACGTGTCGGAACCGGAAGACGTCACAACTCTCGTCGTAAATGTGGAATTGTTGCCGCCGCCGTGCTCCATGTGCAGCATCAATGCAATGTCAAGCACCTTTGCCTCGAGCTTCGTGTACGAACGGTCCGGGCGCAGCATCATCAGAAGATTCTCTGCCGTGGAAAGGTCATGGTCCGGACGATGAATGTACATGCTGGCATTGTTCTCATAGTGGTTGTACGCATGGTATCCGTAGACTGCCAGCAGCGGAAATACACTTATGAGCTGAATGCATTGTCTGAGGCTGTTGGAAATCTTTGTATCCGTCGCGCTGTCGTCATAAGATGCAAGCGTCAAAATGCTGCGAATCATAGAATTCATGATATCGCGGCTCGGCGCTTTCATAATCACATCTCTGGTAAAATTGGTCGGCAGATCGCGTCCCTCAGCAAGAATCTGGCGGAACTCGAGCAACTCCTGCGTATTCGGTTTCTCCCCGAACAGCAGAAGGTATGCCGTAGACTCAAACCCAAAACTGTTCCTGTCCAGCTCTTGGACAAGATGCTGTACGGAATAGCCCCGATACCAGAGCTGACCGTCGCATGGGGTCTTGACTCCGTCCACATCTTTAAATGAGACGATCTTGGAAATATTAGTCAGCCCGGTTATTACACCTTTACCGTTTTGGTCTCTGAGCCCGCGGTACACTCCAAACTCCTGAAACAGATGATCCGAAATCTGATCGTTCTTCCTGCACAGTTCTTCCTTGTGCTCTGCGTAGTTCATAATATTCTTCTCATATCCCATCCTGCTGCCTCCTTTTCTCTGTGCGGTCACGGCAGGGATACCCCTCCGTGATCCGTTCCACACTACGGTTTCCTGTCACCCTCTCCCTCAGCGCCAAGCGCAAAACGAATATTCAAAATCATAACACATCTTTTCGCTTTCCGCAAGTTCATACGTTTACATAAAACAAAATAGGTGTTAAAATGAATTCGCAGGGGTTGTCAGGAGTTTTTTACATTGGGGAGGATTTTTATGCGGTTTCTGAAGAAATGGTTCTTATCTTGTATCACGATTTTGATTCTTCTGTCTGTGTCACGGACACCTCTTACTGTGTCTGCCGCCACGAAACCGGTCAGCATCACTACATGTAAGCTCACGTCCACAAACATGGTCCAGGTCACAGCTACAGCCGGGAACACTCAAAAAATTTATGGCGATAAATTCTACCTTTTTGCGCTTACGTTTTCCGAATCCGGCATCACACAAAAATCTATGCCTCTCTCTTCTGTGAACAAGGCGAAGAAGACCACTTTTTACGTAAAGCTGAATAATGCCAAGGAATCCACCCTACTGTATTCCAAATTTGTGATTGCCTCAAAAAAACAAAATGGTACATACAAGGCGATCAGCAATACAAAATATATCTCCAATCCCAGAAAGATCGCAAAGTATACCTACGCTTTTCCTAAGGCGACATCAAAAAAAGGCTTGCAGGTGAGTCCGAACATGCTCGAGGACGCGATTGACCTGAACGTCCGCCATTCTGCTCTGAATATCGTTTTCTCAGAATTACTCCCGACTGCGGCCGAGCGGAACAATACCTTCTCGGTATCTTATAAATATCACGGAAAGACCTATTGGTTCCGCAAAGCCCTTGTCTACGGCTATGACGCACAGCTCACCGCGCTGAAGGAGAACAATGTTGTGGTGAGCGCAATTTTGCTGCTCGGATGGCGCGATGATCTCAAGTCTCTGATTTATCCGTCTGGACGCACGCCCGGTCATGCTTTCTATGCCTGGAATACATCTAATGCCGCGGCACGCGAACAGCTTCAGGCGACACTCTCATTCCTCGGCTCACGCTATGGGACTTCCTCGGCAGAACATGGGCGCATCGTCAACTGGATTGTCGGAAATGAGGTAAACAATTATAGCGTCTATAATTATGCCGGGCAGAAGACGCTCGCGCAGTACGCAAAAATCTATGCGGATGCGTTCCGTATGACATACAATACCATGACGAGCATATATGCCAACGCCCGCGTGTACATTTCCCTTGACCATCTGTGGAACACGCACATAAGCGGCTGCTTCACTTCCAGAGAGATGCTGGAGCGATTTGTCTACGCCCTCAAAAAGCGAGGAAATATCAATTGGAATCTCGCCTTCCACCCCTACGGTTCCCCGTTGACGGAGCCAAAATTCTGGTCAAATGTGAATGGGCAGGCGATACAGTCACTGTCATCCCCTGTCATCAGCATGAAAAATATTAATGTGCTGACCTCATACATCCGGGAGAATTATGGTTCCAAGACAAGGATCATTCTCTCGGAGCAGGGCTATACCTCCGTGCGCCACTTTGCTACCTCTGCTTCCGGAAACAAAACCGACCCCAATCATTCTGTGTCAAAAACAGATGCCCAGAAGGAGCAGTCGGCAGCCATCGCCTACAGCTACTACCTGACAGAGGCAGACGATATGATTGATTCCTTTATCATGAACCGTCATGTGGACAATCAGATCGAAATCGACCAGGGGCTTGACCTTGGACTTTGGACCACCGATTCCTCCAGCGGTCTTCCGGAATGGGCTGACACAAAGAAGGATTCCTGGCAAGTATTCAAATACATGGATTCCAACAAAGCGGCCAGTGTGACTTCAAACGCGCTTTCCGTGATCGGTATCAATAACTGGACCGATGTCATTCCCAACTACAACAAAAAGCTGTACCGCAAAACCGTCTATGCTTCTTCTGCGTTGAGGCAGGTAAATGGCTACGAAAAGTCTGCAGTTATCCCTGCAAATTGGAACCCTTACGGAGCCGTCACGACCGGGTCCAGAGGAACCGACACGTTTTCTGCTTATCATGACAACCGCCGGAACCGCAACAGTCTCTGGGGATTTTCCCAGACGTTAAGCCCCAAGGCAGACTTCTCTTCCGCACCGTGCTTCTATACGACATTAAATGTACATGGAGCTTCTGCCGCTGAAGTCCAAATCACAATACGTTTCTTCAGCGGCAAAAAAATTCTGGAATGCAGCCGGACAATACCTTGCAACATGTCTGTAAAGCTCGGTGTGTCGCTTGAAAAATGGAAAGGCAAAAATTCCGTGCAAAAAATTCAGGTTCTGGTCTCTCCCGTGAGGGGAAAATGGGCCGATAATGCTTACATTATAATGACCACGCCTGTGTGCGGAAATTGATCCCCGCAAACGCACAATTTTTGACCTTCACTGTAATAACTGCGATATCGGCACCGATACATAGCCCTGGCGCCGGAGGTCCTCAATAATAGCCTCCAGCGCTTGCGCTGTGTTTTTGGCACCGCCATGCATTCGGACGATCGCCCCGGCGTCAAGCTGTTCACTGCGTGTCACCTTGTTGACAATCGATTCTATCCCGTAATCCTTCCAGTCCTCAGAATCCACGCTCCACCGCACCGGCAAAAGCCCTTCTGAAGCTGTGATTCCGACCAGCACGCTGTCATACTCCCCATAGGGTGCCCGAAACAGCTTCATTTTGGTCCCAGTCAGTTTTTGTACCTTATCGCTTGTCTCCTCCAGTATCGTTCGGACCTCCCTGGCGGACTTTTCCGTCATGCTCTCACAGTCAGACCCGCGGTTTCCGATATCATGTCCTTCGTCTACAATACGTTTTGTCTCCTCCGGGTGCCCGTCTACCCAGTTCGCTGTCACAAAAAATGTAGCCTTGGCTCCACACTTTCCGAGAATATTCAAAATTGACTCGATACTTCCGCTACCTTCTGTCACATCGAAGCTTAACGCAAGCGCGCCATTCTTCCCTTGCACACAGTTGATCGGCATCGTCTGTGCATTGACCGCCCCATTCACTGCCATGCTTTTTTGGTTTGCAAGATATGCCCCGAAAAAAAACACGAAGGAACACAGGCACAAAAGCCCGAGTCCCCTCAAACGATACCACGCAAAACTGATCTCTTTCTCCATCATGTTTGACCCGCCCCAGGTGTTCTTCTTTAAACTATATGAGAATTTACGGGATAACATGCAATTGTCCATGCCTGTGGCTTTTTACTTTTTATTACAAATTCATTTCCTGTCCGTTAAAAATACCCCGCGCCGCAAAAAGGCACCGTAGAAACCTCACGCGAGTCCCAGCGCTTCCTTAGCAAAGGCAAGACGCTCCTCAAACTGCGCATAGAAATCGGCCTTCTCATAAGGACGCATAAAGAACAGCTTCAGCAGAAGGATGTTGATCTGCTTCGCCCTCCCGTCAGCGGCCGTCTCCTTGTGCTTTCGGCCGTCTCTGTCACCATCTCTGTCAGCTGCGCAATCCGCCCCATCTTCCTCACAGCGGGCGTCTGATTTTGCCGCGAGTCGCTGCTGCACATCCTCCAAAAAATAGTGCCAGTCGTTCACGAAGCGCTCATAGCGATCCAGCTCCGGCGTGTCGATCCATTTGCTGACCTTCACCTTTGTCTTGTTTGGCATCGGGCACTCATGCACCTGCAGGAAGTAGCGGAAGCCGTGCGTCTGTCGGCCTTGTGCATCTGTCCCGCGGATAACTGCGTCCTCTGCTGTACCGATATCTTCTCCGGCTCCGCCATCCTCTGTCGGCGGATAATATCTCCCGAGCGGAAACAGACGACAGATTCCCGGACGCTGCGCGTGGATGCTGCACCGCCCCGCTCCATTCAGAAACGCGCAGGTCTCGTTCTCCTCGCTCATCTTCAGATTCGGCAGGATCACCCCGTCCACCACATTCAGCTCGATCTTGTCTGCCATCAGCTGTTCAAAGGTCGATCCCTGTCCGACCGTCAATCGATAGATATCGAGCGGATCCAGGATCACGGAGTTCCCCATTCCGCTGCAGCAGGCAGAACAGCCCTTGCAGTCGCCCGTGCACGCGCGCACCATATCGTTTTTCCCGT
>CANQEB010000054.1 GCA_947594085.1 uncultured Lachnospiraceae bacterium
TGCCGCCCGCCAAAACGCAGAAGAGTTTAATCAGGGAGGTCATAGAAGATGGCAGTAAACAGAGTTCCTGTTCTTAAGAGATGCAGATCACTCGGCATTGAGCCGATGTATTTGGGAATCGACAAGAAATCAAACAGAGAGTTGAAGCGCGCGAACCGCAAGGTCAGTGAGTATGGCCTGCAGCTGCGCGAGAAGCAGAAAGCGAAATTTATCTACGGTGTTCTGGAGAAGCCGTTCCGCAATTACTATAAGAAGGCTGACAGAATGCAGGGTCAGACTGGTACGAACCTCATGGTTCTTCTTGAGACCCGCCTTGATAACGTACTGTTCCGCATGGGTTTTGCGAGAACCAGAATGGAAGCACGTCAGATCGTCGACCACAAGCATGTACTTGTGAACGGCAAGTGTGTGAACATCCCGTCCTACACGGTGAAGCCGGGCGACACGATCGAGATCAAAGAGAAGTGCAAGGGTTCTCAGAGATACAAGGATATTCTTGAGGCGACAAACGGACGCCTTGTGCCGGAGTGGCTGGAAGCAGACGCAGAGGCTCTGAAGGGTTCCGTCAAGGAGCTTCCGAGCAGAGAAGCGATCGACGTACCGGTCAACGAAGTGCTTATCGTCGAGTTGTATTCTAAGTAAGTTGCGCATCATTCGCGTGCACTTGCATGGAATCAGTTCCAGTAAGGAGGAGCGAAAAAGTGTTCGATTTCAACAAACCCAAAATAGAAATTGCGGAAATGTCAGAGGACAAGAAGTTTGGACGATTTGTGGTGGAGCCGCTTGAGCGAGGCTATGGGACGACACTCGGAAATTCTCTGAGAAGAATTATGCTTTCTTCTCTTCCGGGCGCGGCTGTGAGCCAGGTCAAGATTGAAGGCGTGCTGCATGAGTTCAGCTCGATCCCGGGCGTGAAGGAAGACGTAACAGAGATCATTATGAACATCAAATCGCTGGCAATCAAGAATACCAGCGAGACGAATGAAGCGAAGACCGCATATATCGAATACGAAGGCGAAGGCGTGGTCACTGCGGCTGACATCCGGGTGGATCAGGATATCGAGATCATGAATCCGGACCAGGTGATTGCCACATTGAACGGTGGCGCTGACAGCAAGCTTTATATGGAGCTTACAATCACGCGCGGACGTGGATATGTAAGCGCGGAGAAGAGCAAGACCGAGGATACTCCGATCGGGGTGATCGCGGTGGATGCAATCTACACACCGGTGGAGCGTGTCAACCTTATGGTTGAGAACACACGTGTCGGCCAAATTACCGATTACGACAAACTGACGCTGGATGTATTTACCAATGCGACGATGGCGCCTGACGATGCGGTCAGCCTTGCCGCAAAAGTGCTCAGCGCACACCTTGCACTCTTCGTTGATCTGTCGGAGAATGCGAAGTCGGCGGAGGTTATGATCGAGAAGGAGGACAATGAGAAAGAGAAAGTTCTGGAGATGAACATCGACGAACTCGAGCTCTCTGTCCGTTCGTTCAACTGTTTGAAGCGTGCCGGTATCAATACGGTGGAAGAGCTTTGCAACAGGACATCTGAGGATATGATGAAGGTCCGCAACCTGGGCCGGAAGTCTCTCGAGGAAGTGCTGGGCAAGCTGAAGGAGCTGGGGTTGTCGCTGAACCCGAGCGAGGAGTAAGGGCTGGCCTCTCCCGTATAGCCAGGCGTGCAGGTACACTTGCAGCCTGCTTTTCGGCGGAGACTAGGCTTATATATCAAAATGGGCGCACGCAGTAAGCCCGAAGAGTGTGCGTGTGCATTCCGAAATGGAGGAGAAGAAAATGGCAGGTTATAGAAAACTCAGCAGAACTGCAGATCAGAGAAAGGCTCTGCTCAGGAATCAGGTGACCGCTCTGATTTACAGAGGAAAGATTGTCACAACGGAAGCGAAGGCGAAAGAGGTGCGCAGGATCGCCGAGGGCCTTATTGCAAAGGCAGTCAAGGAAGCAGACAATTATGAGACTGTCACCGTGACCGCGAAGGTTGCCCGCAAGGACAAGGACGGCAAGCGCGTCAAGGAGGTAGTGGACGGCAAGAAGGTTACCGTTTACGACGAGGTCCAGAAGGAGATCAAGAAGGACAAACCGAGCAGATTGCATGCGCGCCGTGAGATGCTGAAGGTGCTTTGCCCGGTGAAAGAGGTTCCGGCTGAGGCGGCAGGCAAGAAGAAGAACACCAAAGAGATCGACTTGGTGGCGAAGCTGTTTGACGAGATTGCGCCGAAGTACGCGAGTCGCAACGGTGGTTATACCAGAATCATCAAGCTGGGCCAGCGCAAGGGTGATGGCGCTATGGAAGTAGTTCTCGAGCTTGTATAGGCGCGGTAGAGCTTTTTTGTATAGGTTTTATGTGAAATAGACTCCACATAAAGCCAAGAATTGAATCGCAGAGGAACAAGTAAGGCTGCTGCAGACAATTTTCTGGAAAGTAGATGATTGCCTGACAGCAGCTTTTTGCTGCAATTAGAATGATTAGAATTGACTGACTGTGCGGTTAGATGATATAATCTCGACAGAGATTGATTCGATGCCACGCGAAGCGGGACAGAATACAAAATCGAATCGTGCGCATCCCCCGGAGGATGTTATGTCCGGAGGACGTATTGTTCCCATATGAAATCGACATAATATTATAAGGAGGATATACATATGAAAAAACTGGTTGTGAAGGATAAGAATGCCTGTATGGCATGCTTAAGCTGTGTGCGTGCATGCTCTGAGGCGTTCTACAAGGAGTTTGACCCGGCAAAGTCCTGCATTCAGATTACTTCCAAGACAGGGCATGACGTGGTCGTGAAGACCTGTATCCAGTGCGGCAAGTGCGCGCGCAACTGTGAGGCGGGTGCGATCAAGCAGAATGCGAAGGGCGTATACATGATCGACAAGAAGCTCTGCACAGGCTGTGGCAAGTGTGTGGAGGTCTGTCCGATGGGCGTGATGGTGAAGGCAGAGAGCGCTCCGACATCCTCGAAGTGTATTGCCTGCGGAATCTGTGCGAAAGCCTGCCCGATGGACATCCTTGAAGTACAGGAGAGCTGAGAAGCAAAAGACGATGTTACTGATAATGACCGATGTCAAGAATGGAACAGCAGCTGAGGTGTTCACACTTAGCTGACAGTGGTCAATGCCTGAAGAAGAGAAAGGAAAAGGCGATTGCGATGAAACGTTCTGAAATTAATGCGTGCATCAGATACATGGAAAACTTGATCAATGAGCACAGGTTTGAGATCCCGCCGTTTTGCAAATGGACGCCCCAGGACTGGGAGACGAAAGGACACGAATATGACGAGATCCGAGACAACATGCTCGGCTGGGATATCACGGATTATGGCTTGGAGGATTGGGAGAAGGTTGGCTTCGCCCTGATCACGATCCGCAATGGGAACCAGCATGACCCGAAGTACAAGAAGGTGTATGCGGAAAAGCTATTGATGCTCAAGGAAGGTCAGCATTCTCCGATGCATTTCCATTGGACCAAGAGTGAGGACATCATCAACCGCGGCGGCGGTACGCTTGTCATCCATGTCTACAATGACGACGGGAAGGGCGGGTTTGCGGACACGGATGTACTCGTGAATTCGGATGGACGTTCATACTATGTTCCGGCGGGGACCGGTGTCGAGCTGAGGCCCGGAGAGAGTATCACGCTCTGGCCGCATCAGTATCATGATTTCGACGTCAAGCCGGGCACGGGCGATGTGCTGATCGGCGAGGTGTCGATGTGCAACGATGACAATACAGACAACCGCTTCTACGAAGAGATGGGACGTTTCCCGAAGATTGTGGAGGATGAGCCACCGTATCGTCTGCTCTGCAACGAGTATCCGCCGGCGAAGGACTGAGTGAGAGACGGATCCTCTGAAGTCAAAAGGCATCAGGTATCGAAAAAGGCAAGGGTATAGAGAGACATATGGAGTACACAATCAAAAACGAACAGTTGACGGTACGGATCAGCGATGCCGGTGCGGAGCTGCAGTCAATTAGGAGTGCGGACGGCACGGAATATCTGTGGCAGGGTGACCCGGCATTCTGGCATGATCGTGCGCCGAATATTTTTCCTTATGTGGCCCGACTGACTGAGGGCAGATACACGGTAGGCGGCAAGGAATATGCGATGAAGATTCACGGGTTCCTCAAGTATCGGACGCTTCAGGTAGAATCGCAGACGGAGACCTGCGTCGTCTTCCGGCTGGACAGCGACGAAGAGACGCGGGCACAATATCCGTATGAGTTCACTTACCGCATTTCATATGAACTGCAGGAAAATGTTCTCGTGACGACGAACTCCGTGACGAATCACAGTGAGACGCGAATGTATTTTGGACTCGGAGGGCATCCTGGATTTAATGTTCCGCTGGAGCCGGGTCTTACGTTTGAGGATTATTATCTGGAATTCTCACAGGAAGCCCACCCATATCGGGTCGGTTTCAGCGATAGTTGCTTTCTGACCGGGTGCGATGCCTTCTATCCACTTGAAGACGGACGACGGCTTCCGCTTCATCATGAGCTGTTCGACCATGACGCAGTGGTTCTGAAGCATGCGGCGCGTGAAGTCCGTATTGCAAGTGACAGGGGGAAGCGCAGCGTCACAGTCGCGTATCCGGACTACCCGTATGTCGGTTTCTGGCACATGCCTTATAAGAAGGCCCCATATGTCTGCGTCGAGCCTTGGAGTTCGCTGCCGTCGCGCGATGGGATCGTGGAGGATTTCGCCTTGCAGGCAGATCTGATTGCGGTAAACGCGGGGAACACCTACACGAATCGCTGGACGATCGGGATTGCATAAGAAGTGCATGCCGAGCAGATGTGGCAGCAGGAGACAGAAGCGCGGGGAAAGGCCATAGGATAGACAGAGAAGCGCCAAAAATATAGACAGCAGAGACATAGAAAACAGAGATATATACAACAAAAATATATAGGCAACAAAAATATTAAAAACAGAAATACAGACAACAGCAACATGAAAAGAGCGGCGGAAAACAAATGAATGATTCCGCCGCTGTTTTGTCTCACGCTGTCACGCTTTTTGTGGCTCTGGGTAATCTACGCCGAATGTCTCGACCGTGATCGAAGCGATCCTCTGCTTGGTGATTGGGCGGTCCTGGAAATCCGTATCCGTCTCGGCGATCTGGTTCACGACGTCCATGCCCTCAATCACTTTACCAAATGCGGCATAGGCACCGTCAAGGTGCGGGGCTGCCTTGTGCATGATGAAGAACTGGCTGCCTGCGGAGTCCGGATGCATGGCGCGCGCCATAGACAGGACGCCTTCGGTGTGAGCGAGGTCATTCTTGAAGCCGTTCTGCGCGAACTCGCCAGGAATCGAGTAGCCGGGACCGCCTACGCCAGTCCCCTGTGGGCACCCGCCCTGGATCATAAAACCGTTGATGACTCTGTGGAAAATCAGTCCGTCGTAAAATCCCTTTTTGACAAGGCTGATGAAGTTGTTGACGGAATTCGGCGCGATCTCCGGATAGAGCTCTGCTTTGATAACGCCGCCATTCTCCATTGTGATCGTGATGATCGGATTTTGTGCCATGGTTGTGTCCTCTCTCTTCTTTAATTATAGTAGTTTGTATTATAATCGTTTCAAGCATAGAAAGCAAGCAAATTCGATGGATATTGAAGGTGCATGAAACAGAGGGCTGCCAGCTTTGGGTGAACGGCAACCGTTGATACAAAGCTGGCGAATGTGCGGGAAAGGAAATAGATACATGGAATTGAAGCATGTGTTTGTAGCGCTTAGGCCGGAATGGAAGGATTCTATAGAGGATTTGAGGAGACGACTCCGGATGGACGGAGTTCAGTGTACCTGCATGGCGGATGGTGGGGTTGAGCTGCAACCATCAGAAGCTCCTGAGAAGAATACGAGAACGAAAGCGGCGGAAGACTCTATTGATACGGCAAGCACAGTTGTAATCACGGATAATCGGGTATTGGCACTTGAAATGGCGAAACGCGGAGTTGTCTGTATTGGCTGCGATACTGCAAAGTCCCACTTTTTTGAGGGCGCAGTATTGACGACAGACACGCTCGAATCGCTGGATGCGCTCACGATAGAAGAATTCCTTCTTCGCGCAACGGGCCGACCGGTGACGATTGCCGTGACAGAGCGCTTGCTCCTCCGTGAGATTGCGGAACAAGATCTGCCGGTGCTGTGTCAGATGGATCGCCAGTTTGCATTCGAGAAGATGGCGGCTTATATTCGCCATGCATACCGTTTTTACGGATATGGGCTGTGGAGTGTGCTGTTGCATGACGGAACCCTGATCGGGTGCTGTGGATTTTCGGATGGCACAGAGCTACACTTTGGTGTGAAAGAGCGTGACAATAGCTCAGGCGGATATCTGGAACTTCAGTATACGGTAGCAGAGAGATATCGGCGGCAAGGCTATGGCGAGGAGATGTGCCGTGCAGCCCTTGCACACGCGTGTGTGCATTTGGGCGCGCGTGAGATATGGATTCGCGTGGAACCGGAAAACAAAGCATCCATAGCATTGGCCCAAAAACTTGGGTTTCAGCTGACCGCTTTAAAGGATCCAGGATACGAATTTTATATGTTGACACTATGAGTTAAAAATAACCTTGAAAAGGAACAAGACTTTGCATATAATAGGACAGGAAAACGAGTAATGCAGAGGAATATGGAGCATTCCACCGCGACAGAGAGATAAAATGATATGAAGAAAACAATTCGATGGATTTTGGCAACTATAATTTTTTTGACTTGCAACATGATCCTTTTTGCCGGGGTTTCGCAGATATTCAGACAGAAGGGCGGACATCCGGCCGACATGGTGCATTCCTTCTATTCGCTGGATGACAATTCTGTCGATGTGCTTTGCCTGGGGAGCAGTCACGGTTATACCTCCTTTCAGCCAAATATATTGTGGAAGGAGTTTGGCATAACATCCTATGTGCTGTGTAGCCCGCAGCAGCCTCTTGCTATGTCCTACTATTTGCTGAAAGAGGCGTTGGAATACCAACATCCAAAGGTGGTTCTTCTGGAGTCATACTACATCCGGGTGGACAACAAGGATATGGAAGTACCGCTGCGCTTTGCGCTCGATGGCATGCATTTGGATAAGGTCAAACTGGAAGTACTTGCAAGCATCAGGAAAGATATGCCGTGGAAAGAGAAGCTTTCTTATTATATACCGTTCCTGAAATATCATGTCCGCTGGAACAGCCTGGAGAACAGGGATTTCAATCCGAGACTGTACCTGAAGGGATCGGCGCTCTCCTACAGTGTCTTTCCGCAGGAAGAACCGGAGCTCTCTGATATGCCATGGAGAATGTCGAAAAGCATTCGAAAATATCTGAAGAAAATCAGAAAGCTATGCGATGAGAATGATATACAATTGATCATTTATGCGGCCCCGTACGGGATTGAAGATGACTATGAGCATTATGTCGCCAGACAGGCGATCAACAATACACTGGAGAAATACTGTGCGCGCAATGATATCCCGTTCTTCTTCTATCAGAGGACTGGAGAAGCGGGGATTGACTTCGCGACGGACTTCGCAGATCACTCACATATGAATGCGTATGGGGCGGAAAAAGTCACGATGCATCTCGGAAATTATATTGCAGAGCAATACAAGCTTCCGGATCACAGAGGCGATGCAGCATACCGCTCCTGGGATGAGGACTACGAGAAATACCAAAAAGACGTTGAAGAAGCTTTGGCGGCAGCGCAGGGAAATGGATGACTGCTGCCAAATGATGGAGAAGAAAGTCTATGTTATTTAATTCGGTTGAATTTTTGCTGTTTTTTCCTGCGGTGTGTCTCTTGTATTTCGTGATACCGCACCGGTTTCGCTATTTATTCCTGTTGGCGTGCAGTTATTTTTTCTATATGTGCTGGAATCCGGAGTATGCCTTGCTGCTGCTTACATCAACCGCGATCACGTATATATCCGGCCTTTTGCTCGCCTCTGCGGACCATATAGAGAATGAAAAGCGACATGCCAGGCGGAAGAAAATGTACGTAGCGCTGTCTTTCGCCAGCAATCTGCTGATTTTATTCTTCTTCAAATACTATGGATTTGCCGCGTCTACTGTCGCGAAGGTATTTGGCAAGCTGGGTGTGACGGTGTCAATGCCGGTGTTTGATGTGATTCTTCCGGTCGGCATTTCGTTTTACACCTTCCAGGCGCTCAGCTATACGATGGATGTATACCGCGGAGAGGTTCGCGCAGAGAGGAATTTTTTCAAGTATGCGCTGTTCGTGTCCTTTTTTCCGCAGCTTGTGGCAGGGCCGATTGAGCGTTCCAAAAACCTGCTGCATCAGATCAACGAAAAGCACCCGTTCGACGCTGACCGTGTGCGCAGCGGGCTGATGCTCATGATTTACGGCTATTTTCAGAAGGTCGTGTTGTCCGAGTATCTGGGCGTTGTCGTGGATTCTGTCTACAACACGTACACAGAGCGAACAGGGTTTCAGCTTGTCGTGGCCACTGTTTTTTTCGCGCTTCAGATTTACTGTGATTTTGGCAGCTATTCCAACATTGCGATCGGCGCTGCCAGAATCATGGGATTTCGTCTGATGGAAAACTTCAACACGCCGTATTTCGCGGTCTCTGTGGCAGATTTCTGGCGTCGTTGGCATATTTCTCTGTCAACGTGGTTTCGCGATTATCTGTACATACCGCTCGGAGGAAACCGTAAAGGTAAATTTCGCAAGTGGTGTAATCTCATGATTGTCTTTCTGGTCAGCGGGCTGTGGCACGGCGCAAGCTGGCATTTTGTCGCCTGGGGCGGCATCAACGGGGTATATCAGGTGGTCGGCGAATGGCTGAAGCCGGTCCGGGAAAAGATCATGAATCTGTTTCATGTGGACAGAACTGTGTTCAGCCACAAGCTCAGCCGTATTCTGACGACATTTGTGCTGGTAGACATCAGCTGGGTATTTTTCCGCGCTGGCTCTCTTCGCAGCGCTTTTGACATCCTGAAGCGGATGGCGGGGATAGGTGTAGATTATTGGTTCACCTGGACGGATAATCTGGAGGCGATGGGCTTGACGATGGAGACGCGAAATCTCTTGGCGGTATGCCTTCTGATTTTGTTTGTAGTTGATCTGTGCAAGTACAATGGAATCCGGCTTGGCGCGTGGTTGGCGAAGCAGGGATTGTGGTTCCGCTGGTTGGTCTACACTGTGGCCATTTTTGGCGTTTTGATTTTTGGAATGTACGGACCGGGTTATGATGCGAGTGCGTTCATTTATTTCCAATTTTAAGGGGTTCAGGGCATGGGAATCATAGAGGCAAGCAAGCTTGCGTTTGACTATCTGAAAACGGATGAAGAGGGAAAGGTTGAGTCGAGATCCCGCGCGATTGACGAAGTCGATCTTGACATAAAGGAAGGCGATTTTGTCGCGATTCTGGGACACAATGGCTCCGGGAAATCCACACTTGCGAAGCACATCAACGCGATCCTGCTCCCGACCGAAGGGACGCTCTATGTGGACGGCAAAGATACGCGCGACGAGTCTAAGCTGTGGGAAATCCGCCAGACTGCAGGGATGGTTTTTCAGAATCCGGACAATCAGATTATCGGAACGATCGTAGATGAAGACGTAGGCTTTGGTCCGGAGAACATGGGTGTTCCTCAGCAGGAAATTTGGCAGAGAGTGGAAGACAGTCTGAAGAAGGTCGGCATGTGGGAATATCGCTCACACTCACCGAACAAGCTGTCCGGGGGACAGAAGCAGCGTATTGCGATCGCCGGTGTCGTGGCGATGCGTCCGAAGTGTATTGTTCTCGACGAGCCGACCGCGATGCTGGATCCAAACGGCCGCAGAGAAGTGATTCGCACGGTGCAGGAATTGAACCGACAGGAGCATGTGACCGTCTTGCTGATTACCCACTACATGGAGGAAGTGATTGAGGCGGATAAGGTCATCGTCATGGACCAGGGGAAGATTGTCATGCAGGGGACACCGCGCGAGGTATTTTCTCATGTAGATGAGCTGAAAGGCTACAGGCTGGATGTTCCGCAGGCGACACTGGTCGCGTACGAGTTGCAGAAGGCAGGATTGCCCCTGCCGGACGGAATCCTCTCGAACGAGGAGTTAGTGCAGGAGCTGACACGGCTCATACGACAATAACGGAAGGACAGGTTCACATGTCAATTCAAATAGAGCATCTGAACTATATATACAGCGCCGGAACGGCATTTGAACGGCAGGCACTCACGGATATTAATCTGGATTTGCCGGATGGTCAGTTCATCGGGATGATCGGGCACACCGGCTCGGGAAAATCTACATTGATCCAGCACCTGAATGGGCTTTTGAAGCCGACGTCCGGCCGTGTGCTTTACAATGGAACGGACATCTTTGCGGATGGGTTTGATCTCAGGCGTCTGCGCAGCAAAGTCGGGCTGGTATTCCAGTACCCGGAGCACCAGCTTTTTGAGACAGATGTTTTCACAGATGTATGCTTTGGCCCCAAAAATCTGGGTCTGGCAAAAGAAGAGATCGAAGCCAGGGCGTTGAAGGCATTGCAGCAGGTGGGGCTGAAGGAGAAGTATTACAAGATGTCTCCATTCGAGCTCTCCGGAGGGCAGAAACGCCGTGCCGCGATCGCTGGAATCCTCGCGATGGAGCCGGAGATTTTGGTGCTGGATGAGCCGACCGCAGGATTGGATCCGAAGGGGCGTGACGATATTCTCAACCAGGTGGCGAAGCTGCATCAGGAGCGGAAGATTACCGTGGTGCTTGTCTCGCACAGCATGGAGGACATCGCGCGCTATGTAGAGCGCATCATCGTGTTGAACCACGGAAGCGTTCTGTTTGACGATACGCCGCGGGAGGTATTTTGCCATTATCAGGAGCTCGAAAAGGTCGGTCTTGCGGCTCCGCAGGTGACGTATCTGGTACATGAACTTCGGGAGAAGGGCTGGGATCTTCCGGCTGAGGTGACTACGGTGGATGAGGCTGCACAGGCGATCCTTGCTTCATTTAGGCAGTCACATCAGTCGCAACAAGAGGCATAGCCTATATGTGTGTGACACAAGGGCGCTGCGTTTGAACAATGAGATTTTGGAGATATAGATGACGATATGTTAAGAGAAATCACAATCGGACAATATTATCCGGCAGACTCCGTTATTCATAAGTTAGATCCTCGTGTGAAGCTGGCAGGGACGCTCGTCTTCATTGTGTCCTTGTTCGCGTTTGCCTCGGTGGAGGCGTATCTTTTGGCGACACTTGTGCTTGCCCTGGTGATTCGGGCTTCGAAGGTGCCGCTTAAGTTTATGCTGCGCGGGTTAAAGACGATCTTTGTGCTGCTTTTGTTCACGGTAGTATTTAACCTCTTTCTCACAAGAGGCACGCCAATCTTTCATTTTTGGATCTTTACGGTGACAAAAGAAGGCGTGAAGACGGCCGTGTTTATGGCGATTCGTTTGATTTATCTGATTATCGGCTCGTCTGTGATGACTCTTACGACTACGCCAAACAATTTGACGGATGGACTTGAGAAAGCGCTTTCGCCGCTGCGCCGAATCCGGGTGCCGGTGCATGAGATTGCGATGATTATGTCAATTGCACTGCGTTTTATTCCGATTCTGCTCGAGGAGACAGACAAGATCATGAAGGCGCAGACCGCACGCGGCGCAGATTTTGAATCCGGCAATCTAATCCAGAGGGTGCGAAATATGATCCCTCTTCTGGTGCCGCTTTTCGTGTCGGCATTTCGACGCGCAAATGACCTGGCGATGGCGATGGAAGCCAGGGGTTATCACGGGGGAGAGGGCAGGACAAAAATGCGTCCGCTCGTCTATGCGCGCAGGGACAAGCTGGCATATTTGATGATGCTTCTGTATCTCGTGGCAATGTTTCTTGTGAATCGCATTGGATTTTTTGCAGAGCTGATTCAGTGGTGAACATTCGATTGGCGAC